>JAYFPL010000108.1:0-9659 GCA_034927775.1 Anaerovorax sp.
CAAGAGTAGCCCCCAATTCATCCGCTTTCGCCTGTGCTCCATCTCTTAGGTCTACAAAGAATGGATTATTTAATGTAGAAACAACTAGCCCGATTGTAGGTGTGTCGCTCTCATCCGTTGTTTGGTTAGCGCCACACGCACCCATTCCGAAAGTAAGAACAACTACTAATAAAATAAGAAATCCTTTTTTCATTTTTTCTCCTCCTCACTTTAGTTCGAAATAATTTATCTTAATCCAAATTGGATTAAAACCTTAACGTGATGCTTTCTGTTGTCGATCAAGCAAAACAGCAATTAAAATAACTATACCTTTTGCAACTCCTTGGTAATAGGATGGTACTTGCATTAAATTTAAAGCATTATTTAATATTCCAATAATCAAGGCGCCGATTGCCGTACCAAAAATAGTACCAACACCTCCAGACATACTGGTTCCTCCCAATACGACCGCTGCAATCGCATCCAATTCATACCCTTCTCCAGCTGTCGGCTGTGCCGAACCCAACCGTGCTGTAACTAAAATTCCGGCAAGTGCAGCCAATACGCCTGCCGCACCATATACAAATATCTTGATATGATCGACCTTAATTCCGGAATAAATCGTTGCTTCTTCATTGGACCCTAATGAATAGATATATCTTCCAATTCTCATATGTCTTAAAATATAGTATGCAATGACAAAGATGATAATCATGATGCAAACAGGGACCGGAATACCAAGAAAAAATCCTTTCCCAATTTTTCCAAACACTTCCGCTGATTCTGCACCTCTTGTACTGATTGGCTTTCCTTGTGTATAAACCAAGGTAGCACCTCGAAGCAATGTCATAGTACCCAGAGTTGCAATAAAAGGCTGGAGTCGTCCTTTGCTTATTAACAAACCGTTGACAACACCAATTCCAAGCCCCAGAAGAAGCGTTAAAAATAGAGTTAGTATTACATCCATCCCTGCTGCAATCATTGTTGCAGCAATTGCACCGCAGATGCCCAAAACCGATCCTACAGAAAGGTCAATCCCTCCAATTAGAATGGCAAATGTCATTCCCGTAGCAATCACTGCATTGATTGAAGTTTGACGCAAAACCGTAATTATATTTCCCCATGTGAAAAACCGATCATTTAAAAATGACATAATAAGTCCCAAAATAAACAATACAATTAACGGTTTATTTTTAAATAGAATTTCTTTCACTGAAATTTCTTTTTTTAAATATCGCATGCTGTTTTCACCTCTTTTCCAACTGCCAAGCTCATTATCTTTTCCTGGTTCGCTTCATCATGGCTAAGCTCACCCATAATTCTTCCTTCATGCATAACAACAATGCGATCACTCATTCCCAAAATCTCAGGAATTTCAGATGATATCATTAAAATGCTCATACCTTGTTTTTTAAATGTATTAATTAAATCATAAATTTCTTTTTTTGCACCAACATCGACTCCCCGAGTCGGTTCATCTAAAATTAATACTTCCGGACTAACATTTAAATTTTTAGCTAAGGATACTTTTTGCTGGTTTCCTCCGCTCAGATGCTTTAAAAGCTGTTTACTGCCTGATGTTTTAATTGACATTTCTTTCATATATTCTTGTGCAGATTTTTCTTCCTTTTTTCTATGAAGATTCCCCAATCTTCCACTGAATTTTTTAAGAGATGCTAAAGTAACATTCTCTCTGACACACATTCCCAATACAATTCCGTTGTTTTTACGATCCTCTGAAACATAAGCAATTCCACTCTTTAATGCATCCGTCGGATGATTGATTTTGACCTTTTCTCCTTTTACGTAAATATCTCCTTCCTTTGCTTTATAAATTCCATATATTGTTCTTGCCAGCTCTGTTCGTCCAGAACCCATAAGTCCAGATATTCCAACGATTTCATTTTTTCTTATAGATAAGTTTACCTTTTCCACAAATTGATTGCTTATATTTTTTACTTCTAATACAGTCTCTCCCGCTTCGCAGGAAACTCTCGGATATTGTTCAGTCAGCTTTCTGCCAACCATCTTTTCAATGATCTTATCTTCGTCCAATTCTGAGATAGGTTGTTCACTTACAAATTGACCATCTCTTAAGATTGTAACATCATCACATATTTCAAATATTTCTTTTAATCGATGTGAAATATATACGATGCTTTTTCCTTCCGTTTTTAGCTCCTGAATCACTTGAAACAATTTTTCTGTTTCTGAAACAGTAAGCGCTCCCGGAGGTTCATCCATAATCAAAATTCTTGCATTTAAAGAAAGCGCTTTTGCAATTTCTACCAATTGCTGCTTTCCTACACTGATGTTTTTAACCAATGTTTTAGGATTCTCATTTAGCCCTAGCTTCTCAAGCCATAAATAAGCATTTTCATTTAATTTTTTCCAATTAACCTGCATACCTAATCTTAGGGGCTCTCTTCCAAGAAAAATATTTTCTGCAATGGACAAGTCCTTTACAAGATTTAACTCTTGATGAATAATAGCGATTCCTTTGGCTTGAGACTGCCGAATATTTTGAAAATTAATCGGTTCACCATCTACGATAATTTCACCCTCATTTTTCTGATAGGCACCTGTAAGAATCTTCATTAATGTGGATTTCCCTGCTCCATTTTCACCTAACAGCGCCATAATTCTACCTTCATATACGTTAAAATCAACGCCCTTTAAAACAGGAACGCCAGAAAAACTTTTAGTGATACCTTTCATTGCAATTAACTTTCTTGGCAATCAATCCACCCCCTTTTAAAATACAACACCCGAGACCAATATGATGTTTGCAAAAGGAGTAAATTCTCCCGTTCTAACAGCGCCCATGCATTTCTGAGTTTCCTCTTTAAATACTTCATGTGGTACATATACAACTTCCAACTCAATTTCCTCTCTCTGCTCCATTTCAAAAAGCAATACAATTACCTTCTGATGTAAATCAGGACTTATTTGCGTAAACTCTTCTGCCATAATAACCTTTTCAATTTTTTGTTCGGATAATATGGCCTCTAAAACGGTTAAAAAATCCGGTACCCCTTCAGAAACTGCCAAATCAATTTGTTGAACTTGATTTGAAATAGGAAGTCCAGCATCCCCAACCACCAAACTGTCCTTATGTCTCATTCTTGCTATAAGATAAGAAATTTCTGAATGAATTAGTTTTGTTTTTTTCATTGCTATTGCTCCCTTTCTTTTAGCCAAGTATTAAATGCATTTACTTCTTCCTTATATGGAAGTGATGTCTGAGCTCCTTCCTTAGTCACTGTCATTGCCCCGACCTTCATCGCAAATTCAATAGCCTTTTCTATACTTTCTTCTGTACTTAAGGAAACAGCTAATGCACCATTAAAGCTATCCCCTGCGGCAGTAGTATCAACACTCTTTACTTTATAAGCTTTAAATACTTTTTGAGTATTTTCCGTGACATGAATGCAGCCTTTTTCCCCGAGCGTAACAATAACTTCCCCTACACCATCACCAATTAATTTTCTTGCTGCCTTTACAATCTTATCCTTTGCATCCGTTTCACATCCGGTTAATGTCTCAAGCTCTGTTTCATTTGGGGTTAGGATATCAATGTTTTTTAAGAGAGAATGACTCAATGACGCAGCAGGTGCAGGATTCAATATGGTTATTTTTCCAGCCTCCTTTGCTATACGCAAAGCATTTTCAACTACATCCATCTTTGTTTCCAATTGCATAAGAACAATATCCGCATTTTGAATAATATCTTCTTTACTATTTAATTCATCTACCGTAAGCTCAAAATTTGCACCAGGTGCAACCGTAATCATATTACTTCCGGACTCCTCGACAAGGATTGCTGCAACACCGGTAGCAATGTTCTCCTTCTCAATAATGTGCTTCGTATCAACACCGTCCTTTTCTAAAGACTTTTTCAGCACTTCTCCCATTGCATCTTTTCCGATACAGCCAATCATCTGTACATCAGCTCCCAACCTAGCAATTGCAGCTGCTTGATTTCCACCCTTTCCTCCGGGTACCTGCTTAAACTCTTTACCCATAACAGTTTCACCTGGTTTTGGTAACTTGGATGTATTGATTACCAAGTCCATATTTAAACTACCTATAACCGTAATCATAAAGACCTCCTTTACTTTGTAGATTGTCTTATAACAAGTTCGGTATCTAAAATAATTCGTTCTTTTTTCTCTTCTTGCTTTTTCTCTTTTTCAATAATATTAATCAATAGTTCTGCTGCCCTATACCCCATTTCATACTTTGGCTGTCGTATAGTTGTCAGTGGCGGCGTTGTCATTTGTGCGAGATAAACATCATCAAATCCTAGTATGCCCACATCTTTTGGAACATAAATCCCCTTTTCTTTCAACGCCTTAATTGCACCGATTGCAATCAAGTCATTTCCGCAAAATATGGCATCAAAAGACAGAGACTCTTTCTCAAATTCCTGAATGGCATCATAGCCCCATTGACTTCGATAGCTTCCTTTCTTAACCCACTTTAAATCGTATGGCATTCCATGTTCCATCAGTGCTCGACGATAGCCTGCCAAACGATCCTGTGCCGTCTTCGTTTTCATTGATCCGGCAATGTACGCAATTTTTTTATATCCCTGCTGGATTAAATAGCTCACACCTGCCATTGAAGCAGCTTCATTGTCCACCAAAACTCTTCCGACCACATTATCAGCTTTTGAATCTCGATCGATTAATACAATTGGAATGCGAAATTTATTAAAATCTGCTTCTGCTTTTTCTGCAGAGTGTGCAAAAATAATTCCATCTACCATTTTCTCTGTTAATATCTTGATGTAATTATCTTGTCTCTTTATCTTATCATCGGTATTACAATAGATTACGCTGTATCCTGATTTGCTCGCCATGTCTTCTGCACCTCTTGCAATTTCAGGGAAAAATGGATTTGTAATATCCGGAATAATTAAACCAATTGTTTTTGTTTTTTTAGTAACTAAACTACGTGCCATTACATTTGGTACATAGCCTTGTTTTGCAATTAATTCTAAGACACGAGTTCTTGTTGCTTCACTTATATTTTTATCTTTATTATTGCATATCATGGAAACAGTGGCGATTGACACTCCCGCTTCTTTGGCAATATCCTTCATAGTCACTTGTCTTTTCACACTTATCTCCTTTTATAAACATTGTAAATACTGATAGTTAAACGTTTAACTTAAGGTATAATTATTCTACTATAGACGAATCAATATTACAACTCAAAACTTTATTTTAACCATTTGTACATTATTTCAATCATTGCTGTTATTGGACAAAATTCTTCTTATTCAACAAAAAAACCGCTGCATTCTTTCGAATACAACGGTTTTTATTTCGCTAATAATCAGTTTCTTTCCAATAAAGAATCAAATTACTTTAATTCTACGGAAGCTCCAACTTCTTCTAACTTAGCTTTGATTTCATTTGCTTCTTCCTTAGTAACGCCTTCCTTTAATGTTGCAGGAGCGCCATCTACCATGTCTTTTGCTTCCTTAAGTCCAAGACCAGTAATTTCTCTTACTGCCTTGATAACCTTAATCTTTTCTGCACCAGCAGATGCTAAGATTACATTGAATTCAGTCTGCTCTTCAGCAGCAGCCTCGCCACCAGCAGCACCAACTACAGCAACTGGAGCAGCTGCAGATACGCCAAATTCTTCTTCACAAGCCTTAACTAATTCATTTAATTCCAAAACGGTCATCGCTTTGATCGCTTCAATGATCTGATCTTTGTTCATTTTTTAATCCTCCATATAGATTTTAATTTACTTAATATTTTCAATTTTGTTGTTTATACACTGCTTTATTCAGCAGGCTTTTCATCTGCAATCGCCTGTAAAGTACGAACAAACTTGGATACAGGGGATTGGATGCTTCCCATAAATTTCGCAATCATCTCGTCTCTAGACGGTAAGTTTGCGATTGTTTGAATACCTTCTGCGTCAAAAAAAGTTCCTTCAACAACACCAGCTTTGAACGCCATTTTCTTGTAATCCTTAATAATTCCGTTCAATACTCTGGCAGGTGCGACTGCATCATCATAACCAATTGCAATTGCACTTGGACCTTCCAGAACGTCTTTTAGACCTTCGTAAGGAGTTCCTTCAATTGCTCTAGCCATTAATGTATTCTTATATACTGTGTAATCTACGTTTGCTTCACGAAGCTTTTTTCTCATCGCATCCGCCTGTGAAACAGTGGTTCCGATGTAGTCAATGATAACAGCAGACTGTGCTTTTTCGAGCTTTGCTTTGATTTCATCAATAATCTGCTGTTTTGCCTGTAAATGTTCTACTGACATTTTAATCTCCTTTCCGGCTTTTATAAAAAAAGCCTTTTCGTTCTGTAGACGGAAAAGGCTCATAATTATATGATACAATAACCTCGGCAGGATATTAAGTCCTTTTGGGACACCGGCTGTCTACAGTTCTTATTTACTTTTTAATTGATTTCCCTTATAGGGTAATCTTTAGTGCATTCACCTTTACTCCAGGACCCATAGTCGTAGCTACAGTTACACTCTTCAAATACTGGCCTTTTGCTACGGATGGCTTTGCCTTTAAGATTGCTTCAAGCAATGCATTAAAGTTATCAGTCAATTTTTCCGGTCCAAAAGAAACCTTTCCAATTGGAGTGTGGATGATGTTTGTTTTGTCAAGTCTGTACTCAACTTTACCGGCTTTAATTTCTTGAAGCGCCTTTTCAACATCCATAGTAACGGTTCCGGACTTTGGATTTGGCATTAAGCCCTTAGGACCTAATACATGACCTAATCTACCTACAACACCCCTCATATCAGGAGTCGCAACCACTACATCAAAATCAAACCAATTTTCTTTTTGGATTTTTTGAGCTAATTCATCAGCACCTACGTAATCAGCACCAGCTGCTTCCGCTTCTTTTGCTTTGTCGCCCTTTGCAAATACAAGAACTTTCTTGGATTTACCAGTTCCATGTGGAAGAACAATTGCACCTCTAACCTGCTGGTCAGCGTGTCTTCCATCAACACCAAGCTTTACGTGAACTTCAACTGTTTCGTCAAACTTAGCTTTTGCTGTCTGCACTACCAATCCGAGTGCATCATTCACCTCATAAAAGGTGGCTCTGTCAACTAATTTTGCAGAGTCTTGATACTTTTTACCTCTTTTAGGCATTTCTTACCTCCTTGTGGTACAAACGGTTCTTCTCGAACCTCCCACCTTCTTAGTCTTCAATAACGATTCCCATGCTTCTTGCAGTACCCTTGATCATGGAAGTTGCAGATTCAAGGTTTGCAGCATTTAAATCAGGCATCTTGAGCTTAGCAATCTCTTCTACCTGTGCAGTTGTCAACTTTGCAACCTTCTTTTTGTTCGGTTCGCCAGATGCGGACTGAAGATTTGCAGCCTTTTTCAGCAATACTGCTGCAGGCGGAGTCTTCGTAACGAACGTGAATGATCTATCAGAATATACAGTAATAACAACTGGTATAATCATTCCAGGTTGGTCAGCTGTCTTTGCATTAAACTGCTTACAGAAATCCATAATGTTTACACCCTTTTGTCCAAGAGCCGGACCTACTGGTGGTGCTGGAGTTGCATTACCCGCAGCAATCTGCAGTTTAATTAAGCCTTCTACTTTCTTTGCCATTTTTAGTCTCCTTTCTTTCTTTACACAACAAAACGGCTCTTATCCAGCCTATTATGGTTGTGAAGAATAATTATTCATTTGATGCGAATTCATCATTTTATTTGCAATGTTTATTCTAGATTTTATCAACCTGTCCAAATTCAAGCTCAACCGGGGTATCTCTTCCAAACATGGATATCTTGACCTTAAGTGTCTGTTTATCCATATTAACCTCTTCAACAACACCCATAAAGCTTTCAAACGGCCCGTTGATTACCTTAACATTATCGCCAGGTTCGATATCCAAATCAATGTATACCTTTTCGATACCCATTCTTCGAACTTCCTCATCCGATAGCGGAATCGGTTCGGAACCATGACCGACAAATCCGGTTACACCCTGCGTATTTCTTACCAAATACCATGATTCATTGGTTACAATCATTTTTACAATTACATAACCAGGAAACATTTTTCTGGTTTTCACCTTACGTTGACCGTTCTTAATTTCAACTCGATCTTCTGTAGGCACCACAACAGCGAGAACCAAATCTTGCATTCCCCTATTTTCAACGAGCTTCTCAATATTAACTTTTACTTTGTTTTCATGGCCAGAATAAGTGTGCACAACATACCATTTTGCAAGTTTGGAAGGATCGGTATCATCCGGTCTTCCATCTCTGATTATTTCGTCTTCCTTCCAATCGTTTGTCGATTCTTCCGGTTTAAAATCCATCAAAGAAACTTCTTCTTCCACAAATTCTTCCCTGTTCTTTTCATCTGACATTTTTGCCTTCCTTTTCGTTTGAACTCTTAGAAAGTAATTTTTAAAATGCCTTGCAATGCAGCTAGAAATACGCTGTCTACCAGCCAAATTCCAAGAGCGGAAACAGCACAAGTCAGTACAACCACACTAGTATAAGAAGAAAGCTCCTTCTTCGTTGGCCATACTACCTTTTTCATCTCTGTCTTGATTCCTCTAAAATATTCACGCGTACCGCCTGACTTTTTAACGGCTGTGTTTTTATCTGCCATATTTCACACCTCCTATTATTTGGTTTCCTTATGAAGTGTGTGCTTTTTACAGAATTTGCAATACTTTTCAAACTCAAGACGATCAGGATCGTTCTTTTTGTTTTTTGTCGTGTTGTAGTTTCTTTGCTTGCATTCTGCGCACGCTAATGTAACTTTTACTCTCATGACTGACCTCCATTATAAATTTTCAAAGCCACAATTCAATTGCAACTTATCTTTTTATTTATGACATACTGTGAACAATTTTATCATATTAACCATAGATTCACTTAATAAACCTATCATAGTTGTATCCGTATGTCAATACATTTATTTTAAAACGGTTTTACTTTTGAGCTTGGTATAAAATAGCATTAAAAATTTAACCATTTAAAAAGACCTCCGCATTATGAGCGGCAGGTCAATGTCTATATTATTATTCTACACCTAAATGAAATAAAATACAAGTCGAACTATAATACAATTAAAAATAATTCCTAAAGGGACTAAAATGCGAAAACTCAAATGACGGGTCTTATGATGAAAGGTAAGCATGCCCAATCCAATCCCAATTCCTGCAAAACACCATGCTAAAAGGAAAAGCGTTTTTTCAGGGATACGCCATCTATGTTTAACTGCACACCGTTTGTCCCATCCCATTATTAAAAAAGAAATGGCATTCCATGCAATCAATAGTATTATCCAAAATTCAAACGTCATACGAGGACTCCTTTTATAAAAAACATATAAAAGTGTAACAAAGTCTTCGCACCTCGCAACACCCTTTTTCTAAAAGAAAGAGCCCAATCCAATGATTGGGCTCTTAAATAATTCTATTATTGTGAGCAATTAAGCTTCAATCTTAGCTACAACTCCGGATGCTACGGTTCTTCCGCCTTCACGAATAGCGAAACGTAAGCCTTCTTCAATTGCGATTGGAGTAATCAATTCAATTTTCATTTGAATGTTATCTCCAGGCATACACATTTCAGTTCCTTCTGGTAATGTTACATTTCCAGTTACGTCTGTTGTTCTGAAATAGAACTGTGGCCTGTATCCG
>JAYFPL010000030.1:0-9335 GCA_034927775.1 Anaerovorax sp.
TTCCGAAATAAATTTCATGATGGAAATTGACATTTTTCGAGGTGTAAAAGCAGCTCAACTTTTACCGTTGGCGTTTTTTATTGTAGCATATTTGGCTTATTTTGGATTTGGTAAAAAGAAAACAGTTATAGGACGTTTGGAGTTTCATGACATTAAAGATATGATGACGACAAACATTCAAGTTTGGATGGTAGCATTAGGGGTTTTAATGGCAGGAGTTGGAGCTTATTACATTATCCGAACAGGACATGATACTGCTGTACAACCTTCCACATTAGAAATGCTGTTCCGAAATGAATTAGAAGATTTATTATTGGCAAGACCGAGGAATAAGGAATTTTTGTTTGCATTTCCTGCGGCAATGATGCTTATTTATTCGTGTTTCCGAAAGTTTAAGCTATGGACTGTTTTATTTGGAATATGCTCAGTTATCGGAATGACTTCAGTTGTAAACACCTTTATGCATATTCGTACACCACTTTATTTAGGTTTTGCAAGAACAGCATATTCTTTATGCTTTGGTGTTATCATAGGAATAATTGGAATTGCATTGTTTGAAGTTTTCTATCGACTATATAAAAAAGCGGAGGCAAAGTTTTTTTAATGTATAAAATATTAATTTCCGGCTATTATGGTTTTAATAATATAGGGGATGAATCCATTCTTCGTGCCGTGATTGCAAGCTTAAAATTAAAACTACCTGACATTGATATTACGGTGCTTTCAAAGAATCCAGAATCAACCGCTAAGCGCTATGAAGTAAAATCGGTAAATCGCAAATCCATATCGGCTATTTTAAAAGCAGTTAGAGAGTGTGATTTGCTGATTAGTGGCGGTGGGAGCTTGCTTCAGGACGTAACCAGCAAGCGAAGCATTCTATACTATTTATTGATTATGTGGTTAGGGATTTTTCTTCGTAAGAAAGTTTTCATTTATAGTCAGGGAATTGGGCCGATTGTATCAAAATTAAATCGTAAATTAACCGCATGGACTTTACGAAGAGCAGATGGTATTGTAGTAAGAGACAAAGCGTCAAAGGAACTGCTGGTAGAAATCGGTTTGCCTTCTCAAAACGTATATGTAACGACAGATCCGGTACTTCGAATTCCAAAGGCTGACTTAAAAAAGGGACAGCAAATATTGGAAAAAGAAGGTATTATTCTGGACCAAAATAAAATAACAGTTGGCTTTGCGATTCGTGAACGGAAGATAAACAGTTGTTTTGTAAATGAATTATGTACTTCTATTCGAAGATTAATCACGGAAAAGGACGCACAAATTGTATTGATTCCATTTCATTATTCGGAGGATATGGCAGTTATTGATGAAATAGAAAAAAGATTGTCCGGTGAGGTAGGATGCGTAAAGCATAAATATTTGACAGAAGAAATGATGAGTATTATTGGAAATATGGATGTATTGGTTGGAGTTAGACTACACTCTATCATTCATGCCGCAGTTATGGACGTTCCGATTATTGCGATTTCTTATGATCCCAAAATTAATTCTTTTATGCATTCTATTGATATGAAAGCGATGAGCAGTATTTATGACTTTAAAAGTGATTTTTTTATGGAAGAATTTGAAAAGACAGTAAAAAATCAAGAAGAAGTTCGAATACGAGTTCGTAAGTGCATGAAGGAACTTTTAATGAAACTGGATACGAATGAGGAGTTGATTCTTGCAATTATGGAAAATAGAAAGGAAAGACCTCCGATTTCATAGTAATTACGATTATTGGAAAAGAGGAACAAGTATGGAAGAAAGAGAACTATTAGATATATTAGGAATTTCTGTTGACAAGGTTGACATGCGTAAAGCGATTTCTATTTTTTCAAATTTAATGGAGACTGATGAATGCAGCTTGATTGTAACGCCGAATTCGGAGATCATTATGAATGCAACAAAGGATGAATCACTGCGTAAAATTATTGAATCAGCGGATCTAGTAATTCCAGATGGAATTGGACTTGTCTATGCATCAAAATTATTAGGGCAACCATTAAAAGAGCGAGTAACAGGAATTGATTTTATGGAAATGATCTTGATTTGGTTACAAGAGCATGAAAAATCTATTTATTTATTTGGGAGCAAACCTGAAAATGAAGAACAAGAAGCAGTTTGTGAGCTTGCAGCAAAAAAGAAACAGATACAATATCCAAATCTTAAAATTGCAGGAACACACCACGGATATTTCAAACCAGAAGAAGAAGATTCTATTGTAGAACATATCAATGCTTCTGGCGCAGACTTTCTATGTGTGGCATTAGGATCGCCGAAGCAAGAAGAATTTATTGCACGACACAGAAAGCGTCTTAAGGTGAAAGCTGCAATTGGTGTAGGCGGCAGCTTTGATGTTTGGGCAGGTACGTTGAAACGTGCGCCTGAATTTTATCAAAATCATGGATTGGAATGGCTTTATCGTTTTATTCAAGAGCCTACTCGTTATAAAAGAATGGCTGCTCTGCCTGCCTTTATGATAAAGGTTATGACAGCTAAAACGAAAGCTTAATGCTTAATTTGTTATTTTTATATAGAATTTGGTTGGATAGAAAAGAACCATGATTCAACCATAAATGCAGAGAAGAGGAGAGAAACAAAAAATGACAGTGAATTATGGTGAGCTGGCCAAGAAGGCAGCAGACATCAGAGTCGACATTATTAAAGGTGTGTTTTCTGCAAACTCAGGACACCCGGGTGGATCATTATCTGCGGCAGATATTTTGGCAGTGTTGTATTTTCATGAAATGAAGATTGATCCGAAAAATCCGAAATGGGATGAAAGAGATAAGTTTGTATTATCTAAAGGTCATGCTGCACCGGTACTTTATGCAGCATTAGCGGAAAGAGGCTATTTTGAAAAGGAAAGCCTTACGACGTTGCGTCATATAGGAAGTAAATTACAAGGTCATCCTGACTGTAAAAAGGTACCTGGAGTAGAAATGTCAACCGGGTCTTTAGGGCAGGGATTATCTGCAGCTGTTGGTATGGCTTTGGCAAATAAACTTGATAAAAAGGAAAACCGTATTTACGCTCTTTTAGGTGATGGAGAAATCCAAGAAGGAATTATTTGGGAAGCGGCAATGTCAGCGGCACATTATAAGCTGGATAATCTTTGTGCTGTTTTAGACTGGAACGGTTTACAGATTGATGGACAAAATGATGTTGTAATGAAAGTTACACCAATTGATGAAAAGTTCAAAGCATTTGGCTGGAATGTTATTGTTATTGATGGACATAATCTTGAGGAAATTGTAAATGGTTTTGAAAAAGCCAGAGAAAGTAAGGGAGTACCAACACTGCTTTTAGCAAAGACAGTAAAAGGGAAAGGTGTTTCCTTCATGGAAAATGAAGCTGGCTGGCATGGAAAGGCACCAAGTGAAGAACAAGCAAAGCAAGCGGTGCAAGAGTTAGGAGGCACATGGTAATGGCAGAAAAAATGGCAACAAGACAAGCGTACGGGGAAGCGTTAGCGGAACTGGGAGCAAAAAATCCAAACATTGTTGTTTTGGATGCAGACCTGTCTAAGTCTACTATGACAGTAAATTTTTCAAAAGCATTCCCCGAGCGTTTCCTAAATATGGGCATAGCGGAACAAAATATGTATGGGGTTGCAGCAGGACTTGCACTTTCCGGAAAAATTCCATTTGCAAGTACCTTTGCGATGTTTGCAGCAGGAAGAGCTTTTGAAATTATACGTAATTCTATTGGTTACCCAAAAGCAAATGTAAAAATTTGTGCAACGCATGCTGGCGTAACGGTAGGAGAGGATGGGGCAAGTCACCAAGCAATTGAAGACATTGCTTTGATGCGTACTATACCAGGAATGACTGTGCTTAATCCTGCAGATGGTGTTTCTACAAAGAAACTTTTGGAAGCTGCAGCATCATTAAATGGACCTGTATATGTTCGACTTGGACGAGCTGCTGTACCAATGCTTTATGATGAAGATACAAAAGTTGAAATTGGAAAAGGGAATTGTGTGAAAGACGGAAATGATTACACAGTGATTGCTACCGGTATTATGGTTAATGAGGCATTGATTGCAGCAAAACAATTAGAAGAAGAAGGCATTCAAGTACGTGTCATTGATATGCATACCATAAAGCCGATCGATCAGGAGATTATAATTAAAGCAGCAAAAGAAACCAAAGGCATCGTTACTGCTGAAGAGCATTCCATTATTGGTGGACTTGGATCTGCGGTTTCGGAAGTTGTAACACAGAATTGCCCAATTAAAATGAAGTTGATTGGGGTAAAAGATTGTTTCGGAGAGTCAGGAAAACCTGCAGAATTAATGGAAAAGTATGGGTTAACTGCAAAAGACATTTATGAGGCAGTAAAGAGCTTATAAATAAAAAAATAGTACGAATAATAAACTCCCTTCTCGAATAGATTGAAGTAAGATTAACGGAGGAGGGAGTTTTTATTGTGGGAAAGATTGGTATCTTACAAAAAATAAAAATGCCGAAAAAAAAGACGGCAATAAAATGGATGATTCTTATTTTGTTGATCATTGTCGTGGTTGCCGCGGCTTTGTACATGTTTAAGGGTGAGGATAACGTGGAATTTAGAATTTTAGGTGAGAAAGAAATCCCAGCGCAAATAACCAGTCAGGTGATACCGGAGTACCGGCAATTAGAACGGGCGTTGGCTTGTGTAGTAGACGATAAGGTTTATGTAATGGCTTCCCGTGGTGAAAAACCAACCTCTGGTTATGAAATTCAAATTGAAAAAATGAAATTGTCCGACAAGAATGGAGTCAATATTTTAACTGTGTATACACAATTTAAAGATCCACAGCCTGGGACGGCTCTGACACAGGCATTGACTTATCCGATTCAAATTGCAGAGACTGATCTAACGGCATTACCGGATCAGATTGAGTTAAAAGTGCAATATGTAGAATAATTGCATTTGGCTTCCATTAAAAAACACTGAAGGTTACTTTGTTTAACTCTCAGTGTTTTTTTAATAAAAATTATTTTATATTATTTAAAATAATATAGAGCATTAATATAAAGATAATATCATAGTTATAAAAAGATTTTAAATATTGTTAACATATTATTAAAAATATGGTAAAATATTGAAAACAAAGAAAGGAGATGTGTTTATATTACACTAAGATGAATATGGAGCGTTTTAAAATAGGAATTGTTAGTATATCAAATCATTCAGGAGTTAGTTTTCTAACCACAATTTTGGCTGCATACTTTGCAGAGCAAAAAAAAATTACACCTGTAGTTCTGGAACTAGGAACTGCTTCACTCTATTATTCTTTAGGTATAGAAAAATATTTTTCAGACAGGTCATTTGTATCCGTTTTTGAGGAAGAAAGAAATCAAGAAAATGTTAGAGATATCTGGAATTTGTATAAAGGTATTAACTGGGCATTGCAAACACCGCAGGATTATCGAAAAAACTGTGGTGTTATCAATAAATTTCGATTAATTCATAATGTTCCTGGGGATTTGTTGCTTTGTGATTTTTCAGGATGTAAGGTAGGCTTATCTGGAGGAAATAGTGGAAATAATGAGATAAATCAATTGGATGAGACATGGCAGCTTTTGCGGGAAATGGATCAAATTTTTCTAGTTATTGATCCTTTGCCTTCAAAGTTACTTGCAGGGTCTGAGCAGTTTGCACATTATCGACTTTCTCGGCTGCCAATTAAGATTATTATTAATAAGGACAACCAAGGTGTACAGCATAAAGAATTACAAAATTATTTACAGACCAAGGATGTAATTTGGATTCCTTATTTACAGCCGGAACTGTTGTATGAGGCAGAATATCGCTGTTTGAATCCATATGGAGTAGATAAAATAAAAAATAAGTTAAAAGATCCTCTTAGTAAGATAGAATCGGTTTTAGGAGTGGATTATTTTATGAATCCGCTTTTCCGTCAAAATGAAATCCATAGGAACGTCCGTTATTTCAGAGGGGATGCTTTTTAATAATTGAAATTCATAAGAAAGACCTACCTTTATGGCATCAGAACGAAGATTTGGGAGAAACGAATCATAGCAGCCTTTTCCAAAACCGATTCGGTTTCCATTATAGTCAAATACGACACCTGGAATTAAAACGAGGTCAATTTCTTTTGGATTTGAAATTGTACATACAAGTGGATTAGGTTCTATAATCCCTAAACTGGAAGTAATTAAACTTTCTTTTCCGAAAAGTTTATAAGGAGTCATTCTAAAATTTTCATCGGTTACAGGCAGGATTATATTTTTATTTCTTTTCAAAGCATCATTTAATATTTGATTTGTCGGTGCTTCATTACGGTAATCCATATAAATCATAATCGTTTTTGCATCAAGATAGAAAGTAAGCTCATTGATAAGCTGCAGAAACTTTGTCTCACATTCTTTTATAAAATCCTCTTTCAATTCTTTTCTGTTTAGAAGCATCTGCTTTCGAAGCGTTGCTTTTTCAATCGATTTGCACATAAATGTTTCTCCTAGTTCACATTCCCAACACTCTGCTGTAATGAAGTTGTAATACTATTACTATTTATTCTAAACTTGTTTTATATTATAATATTATGTAAATATATGCGCAACAGTATGTATTATTTTGTGGAAAAGAATCGAGGGAGGACCTCTTTAGATGATAGTGTATCAGAATGTTACCAAATATTATGGAAATAACATCGGTATTGAAAATGTTAATATTCACATTAATAAAGGTGATTTTGTATTTTTGGTTGGACCTAGCGGTGCTGGGAAATCTACTTTCATTAAATTACTTTTAAAAGAATTGAATGTGGATAGTGGTTCCATAAAAATGAATGATATGGAGATTACAAACTTATCCAACCGTTTGATCCCTAAATTACGTCGAAGTACAGGGATTGTATTTCAAGACTTTCGTTTGTTGCCTAAGAAAACAGTTTTTGAGAATGTAGCGTTTGCTATGGAAATTATACATATGAGTTCGCGTACGATTCGCAGACAGGTTCCGCAGGTATTGAGTTTGGTTGGTATTAGTTCAAAAGCGGACAAGTATCCACATGAGCTTTCTGCAGGGGAGCAGCAGAGAGTTGCAATTGCGCGTGCAATTGTAAATAATCCCGCTGTCTTAATTGCCGATGAGCCGACGGGGAATCTGGATCCGGAAACGGCTTGGGATATTATGCGTCTTTTGGACAAAATCAATCGTCGAGGAACGACAATTCTAATGGTAACGCATGCAAAGGATATCGTAGATCGCATGGGAAAACGCGTTGTGGCAATTGATAAAGGTCGAATTGTCAGAGATGACGCAGAAGGAGCGTATGCCATAAATGATTAGAAGTATAGGCTATGCCATTAAGCAGGCAGCAACACAAGTTTTTAGAAATCGAACAATGACAGTTGCATCTATGTTTTCCATAACCGCAATGTTATTGATTTTAGGATTATTTTTTATTTTAGTCGTAAACGTTAATTTAGCAAGTGAGAATGCAAAAAAACAGTTTGATTCAATTCAGCTTTATCTTTTGGAAACAACAGACGAAAATACGGCACAGGGCATGATTGACAGTTTAAATAGTATGCCTGAGGTAGATGAAGCCATTTATGTTGATAAAGAAACAGCTATGCAGGAATTTCGAAAAAGTTGGGGCGATAAGGCGTATTTATTAGATGGTCTAAATACCAACCCTCTCCCTAATTCTATTCGAATTACCGTTTCAAATTTGGAAGATGCTGATTTAGTAGTTGAAGTTTCAAAGACTTTCCAAGGTGTAGAAGATATAAAATACTATCAAACGGAAGTGAATCAAGTATTAAAAATTACTGATTTTATTCAGGTTGGGGCTCTTGTAATTATCGTATTCTTAATTTTTGTATCGGTTGTTGTAGTATCTAATACAGTAAAATTAACCGTTTTGGCAAGAGAACGGGAAATCAGCATTATGAAATACGTTGGAGCAACCAATTGGTTTATACGGGGGCCGTTTTTAGCAGAAGGTATGTTGATTGGATGTTTTTCCGCAGTTATTTCTGCAGGGTTGATCGCATTCATTTATTATAAAATTTGCGAATTGTTTTCTGTAAAGGCACTGGCATTGTTATCAACTAGCTTGGTACCTTTAAACTTTTTAATCTGGAATTTAGTTTGGATTTTTATCGCACTGGGAGTGTGCATCGGCGCTTTCGGAAGCATTGTTTCAATGAGAAGGTTTTTGGATACATAAGGGGGAAAGATAATGAGGAAAAGTAGAATCATTGCGTACACTTTAACTGCTGTTATGGTTTGTTCCATTTGGTCATTGAGTTTAGGCTATGCAATTACTGACAATGAAAAATTAGACAATGTAAATAATCAAATAAGTCAGACGCAAAAACAACTCAATGAAGGAAAGAAAAAGGTCAATGCTCTGAATTCTGAAATTATGGACTTAGAGAAAAAAATTAATGCAACTGAAGCAGAAATTGCTAATCTTCAAGGAGATATCGGAAAAACAAAACAAACTATTTCGGATACGCAGAATACACTCAATCAACTGAAATCACAGATGGACGAGCAGAATACAAATATGAACAGTCGATTACGTGCAATGTATAAGAATGGTGACGTTGACATACTTGGAATTTTGTTAGGATCAACGGATATTTCAGAATTCATGACAAATATGGATATGGTTCAGAAAATATATGATAATGATGTACAAGTTTTAGAGACGATGCAGCAAAGATATGAAAAAATTGATTTGCAAAAAAAACAATTAGAAGCTCTGAATCAGCAATTGGCCTCTCAACAGACAGTTGCTGAAGATAAACAAGATACATTAGAGGCGAATCGAGGTACGGTAGCGAGCAAGAAAGCAGAAGTTTTAAAAGATAATAAAGCATTAGCGGAACAGATTGATGCTCTGAATGCAGAAGCAGATGCTTTGGTCGCAAAGATTCGAGCTTTACAGGATGATAGTGCTGTTTACAGCGGAGGTGCATTGGCATGGCCGGTTCCTGGGAAAACACGAATCACTTCACCGTTTGGATATCGCACTCATCCAATATTAAAAAAGAAAAAGTTACATACTGGAATTGATATTTCTGCGGGAACCGGATCAAAGGTTGTTGCGTCAGCGGACGGCAAGGTAATTATGTCAGGTTGGAATAATAGCTATGGAAATGTTGTTATGATCGATCATGGAAGCGGTATTGTTACAGTTTATGCCCATAATAGTAAGCTGTTAGTCAGTACGGGAACTCCTGTAGTTCGCGGACAGCAAATCGCAAGTTCCGGATCAACAGGTATGTCGACAGGTCCTCATGTACATTTTGAAGTTCGTGTAAATGGTGCATATAAGAACCCAAAAGATTATCTATAATGAATGAAAT
>JAYFPL010000195.1:0-12004 GCA_034927775.1 Anaerovorax sp.
TGGTGCTGCTGTCATCATTCCCCCTGCCAAAGATATCAATACTCCAATCGCCAAAGATAATGCCGAAAGGCCTATGATTTTATCAATTCGAACAGTTTCATTTTGCAAATCTGCATATTCTTTTCCTTTTCGTATTAGGTATACCACCGCTAAGCAAGGAAATACAACCGCTGCCGCGAAACTGCTGAGAAGCTGTGCTAAGGTTGGCATTACCACGTAAGCTCCCAAAACACCAATGGCCCCAAGCGCAAATAATCCTAAAGAAAGCTTTCTCTTTATCGGTAAAAAGCTTCCAAGCAGAAGTATTGCTGCAGCCGCACATCCAAATCCAATGAGTACTTTCAAAAGTCGTCGGACAGAATAAACATCCATCACAGAAGCTTGCCCCATTTCAATTCCGTGACGCTGTAAACGAGTATTTAAATTATCAAACATCGTTTTATATTCATCGATATCCGTTACATAAACATGGTAGTCCTTAAATTCACGAATTGGTTTATAATAAATAACACGAATATTTCGTTCTGTAATTGCCCGAAATAATGTGTTTTCAATTTCTTTGGCGCCCTCATATCCGTAATATTGATAACGATTTTGAATATAGTCCCAGACACTGAACACACGAACGGCTTGATAACCTGATTTCCATACAACCTCATCAAGACCTGCTTGTAAAATATTCTGAAGCTGCGTTGTATTTTCTATTAAAGAAATGGTAACCCCCGTATCCTTAATATACTTTGTCAAAAGATCGGTTCCATCGTCACTTCCAATTGTAGCCTCACCTGCAACTATCATGTAAGTCGGTACTTTTTTCAGTTTTTGATACCCTTCTAAAACAGCTTTGGCATAACGTGTATCATTCCAACCTTTATAGCTGGCCGTACGCGGAATGACCTCTAATCCTTCTTCTTCTAAACGTTGCACACGCTCTGGAAGAAGTCCAAGACTCAAATACATAATTCTGGAGCTGACCACTTCGTCCTGCTCTGAAAATCCTTTACGCGCCGAATCCATATTCTTATATTTTTCAGAATACAATGCATCCTTGGCTGTACCATCAATCCATATGTATCCACCATTTTCCGTTTCCTGAATCAAATATCTTTCCTTATCCCAACGCATTTTAAAAGCCTCAGCAATAAAGAAAAAAGAGTCTTTTGAATTACTCTCTATCAACACATCATAATCGTCATATCCTCTTGCTTCCATGTCTGCAATAAAACTCTCTGGATATTCATTTTTCCATGTTGCATCCTTTGTAATTTGATACATTACGTTAGCAGAAACAGGCATTTGAGTATATTCCATAATGGTATTAAGACTCTCTTCAAGTACCCCAACCTTGTTGATGCCCATCTCTTGAAACTGTGCGAACCACCAGTCTAAATCTTTATCAGACTGTGCTGCCATATTTTCAATCTCCTGATAATCCAATACTACATCATAATTTTTATTCTTTGCCTCTGTTTGCATACGACCGCCTAAGGCAACGATAGCGGCAAGCAAACCAATTGCTACAAAAAATATTAGAATTTTGTTCTCCTTCAAAAACGTTCTCATCCCAATCTCCTTTTAGTTTTCTTTGTTTTTATCTCAAACTCAACTTTGCTTATTCAGTTTCAGGACAAGCAATGCCAAAATACATTTTACTGTTTTTTTGTCAAAGAGTAAATACTTCCTGGCAAACAAAAGAAAAATCTAACAAAAAAATAAAATACATAACGAAAAAAGACCGATATCAGTGAAAAGGCACTGGCACCGGTCTGTATTAATCAATATTTTATTTTTTATTATTGAATAGAGTAACCTCCGCGAACCATAACCCAAATAATGGTTTTTGCTTTAATTCCTCTTCCATCTTCACGAGGTACTAAAAGCAAATGATTGGCCGCAACTGCATTACCGCTCCAAAGATCTGTACCTGCCGTTACATCAGAAATCCCATTTGTACCATTATCCAAAGCAGTTGCCTCGCCGCTTCTTAGAATGATTTCCGTTCCTTCTTTTCCCAAAAGTGTTTGGCCGGCTTCGACAGAAATGGCCTTATACGTCGCCGCAGAAGTGCCTCCCTGCGATATACTTGCAATTTTATCATCCACATAACTTTTGGTCACTACTGGATCGTCCTCTGAACCTGGTGATCCAGCAGCCGTGGCTGCTATCACAGAAAACGATACTACCAACATTGTCGCAATTAAAACAGTTACCCATTTCTTTTTCATGAAATTACTCCTTTTCCTCTTTCGTATTAAAAATCAATCATTCCCAGACTTATAGTAAGAGCCTTTTCGGTTTCTTCCATAACCTCATCATCCACATGACCAATTTTTTCTCGTAATCTTTTTTTATCGATTGTTCTAAGTTGTTCAAGCAAAATCACAGAATCCTTATTTAAACCGTGTTCTTTTGCTTTAATTTCCACGTGTGTGGGTAGCTTCGCTTTATTAATCTGAGAAGTTACTGCCGCTACAATAATCGTAGGGCTATATTTATTACCAACGTCATTTTGCACCACGAGCACAGGACGTACACCGCCTTGCTCTGAGCCTATGACCGGACTTAAGTCGGCAAAAAAGATATCACCTTTTTTTACAATCAAGTCATTCACTCTCCAATATTCAGTCTATTTTCATAGAAAGCAAAATCCTCTTGATCCTGGGCCAATCCCTCTTCGGAAAGCTGAAGATTTAACAGTCCCATTTCCTGGTACCCTTTCCTCATCTGTTCTCTGATTCGAATTTTTTCTCCCTCTTTCAGATATAGGGCGATTGCCTCTCGAATCCATTCGCTTCTATTCATTTTTCTTACTTCAGATTGTGCATCGACCTCGCAGAGCATTTCTGGCTTCAAGCTTAATATGATTCGCTTTGAATTCGACATACTGCATTCACCTCATTTTTAAACATCCATAAGTCATATAACTGATATACATTTATATATCTGATTATATATACTTTGTCGTTTAGTGTCAAATGCCTTATTTCTCCAAATTCTGCTCCTCTAAAGTTTTCTTTATAGCAAGTGCCATCATCGAAGCGATGTCCGATGCTGTCAAACCATACTCTCCCAACATTTCAGCGCCTAAATCTCCAGACTTTCCATGAAGATAGACGCCTGCTGTAGCAGCTTGTTCTGGCGAACAACCTTGTCCTGCCAGTGCTGCAATGACGCCGGATAGAACATCTCCACATCCTCCCGTCGCCATTCCGGGATTTCCTGTTGTGTTAATATATGTTTTTCCCTCTGGTGTTGCCACAAGGGTTCCTGAACCTTTTAGCACTACAATCCCTTTAAAAGACTCTGCTAACTCTCTTACAGCGCTTTCACGATTTTCATTAATTTCTTTTGCACTTTTTCCGAGAAGTCGTCCTGCCTCACCCGGATGAGGTGTTAAGATTAAATTTGCTTTTTTATTATGAAGAATCGTCCGATCTTTTGCTATTAGATTGAGTGCATCCGCATCCAAAACAACCGTTCCGTTACAACCCTGTACTACCTTACGAATCAAGGAACCATAATTATCCTCCTTCCCCAACCCCGGTCCAATGGCAATCGCATCCACGCCCGAAATCATCTCATGGGTTAATTCGCGAGTCACACAAGTAGCTTCCACTATGCTTGTCTGCATGATAGGAAAAAGAAACTCCGGTACCGATATTCGTACTAGTCCCGCTCCGCTTCGCAAAGCACCATGTGCACATAACACTGCTGCACCTGCCATTCCAAAGGAGCCCGCTATAATTAAAACCGTTCCGCAATCCCCTTTATGTAATTCCCTTTCTCGCTTCTTAAGAAAAGTATTGACAAATGAAGCTGTAATTAAACAAGGTTTTTCCATTTTCTTATCTCCATCTTTAATTTTTCTTAGAATGCACATAGAACCCGTCTGAAAAAAGAACGGGTTCTATTTTATATAAATCCATTATATACCTAAAATCCAAGTTGCCATTGCAAAATAAGTAACCACAGATACCATATCTGTTAAAGACGAAATCATTGGACTAGCCATCAAAGCAGGGTCAATCCCGACTTTTTTGGCAGCCATAGGAAGCATGCTTCCAATTGTTTTTGCAGCAACTACAATAACAAGCATTGTACAGCTTACCGTTAAAGCAACCCAAATTCCTTCCTGATCCATCCAACAGATTCTTGCAAAATTTAAAGCACTTAAAACAATGCCAATTAAAAAACTAATTCTTATTTCTTTCCAAAGTACCTTCCATGCATCTGAAAGATGAATATCATCTACTGCCATACCACGAATCACTAACGTTGCAGATTGGGAACCGGAATTTCCACCGGTACCCATCAGCATAGGCATATAAGCAACCAAAGAAATCACTTTAGAAAGCACCCCTTCAAAACTCGCAATGATACCTCCTGTAATTACATAGGAACACATCAAGATAAAAAGCCAGGGAATTCTGTTTTTTATATGTCGCCATACACTCATATCTAAGTATTCCATATCACTATCATCAATAACCCCCGCCATTCTTTCAAAGTCTTCCGTTGTTTCTTCATCAATGACATCTAAAATATCATCAAAGGTAATAATTCCAACAAGGCGGTTCTCATTATCAACAACAGGCAGTGCCAAATACCCATATTTCTTAAAGATATTAGACACGTCTTCCTGATCGTCTAAAGCATTAACATAAACCATATCTTCATGCATATACTTTTCTACCAAATCATGATCAGGTGCGACAACTAAGGTACGAAGCGAAACGATTCCTAAAAGTCTTCTTTCTTTATCCTTCACATAGCAGGTATAAACGGTTTCACTATCCATACCGACATCTTTAATATGAGCCATTGCTTCCGAAATGGTCATATCTTTTCGAAGACTAATATAGTCAATGGTCATTAAACTTCCGGCACTGGTTTCTGGATAATTTAGAAATGTATTAATGAGCTTTCTTTCTGCTTTTGTGGCATGCTCTAGAATTTTATCAACAACATTAGCCGGTAACTCTTCTAACAAGTCAATCATATCATCAAATGCTAATTCATCGACAATGTGCTGAATTTCTTTATCGGTAATTGCAGAAATAATATTAACTTGATCATCGGAAGGTAAATATGAAAACACTTCCGCAGCAATGTTTTTCGGAAAAGAGCGAAACAAAACAACGGCCTTGTCAATATCCAGCTCGTCGATAATTTCTTCTATGACCTCTGCAATGTCAACTTCATTTAATTGTAAAACTTCTTCTCGGGCTTTTACATATTTTTTATCTTCTAATAACGCCAATATGTTTTCAATGATTTGATTCATTTTTTCGTTTTCCATTGGTTTTCTCCTTTCGAATTTGTCAAAGCTAACTTCAACTTATCTTTGGGATTTTCCCTGCTGAAAACAATGAATTTTATAGAAAGATAGAGAATTCTATCTCAAAAAAAGACAAAGCGAAAGCAGGGACTTATTACTATTATTCAGTTCACCATACATTTGTTTATGACTCGGAACTGTTTCCATCTACTCTCACTCCTTTTTTTCGAAATTATGTTATACATCAACTCTGAAATTATACCTAAACTACGCTTTTTTTGCAAGCAATTACAAAAAATTTGTTTTTTAAAAATAATAACTTATTATTTAGATAAAATAGAGGATAATTTTTTTCAAATTTTTCATATTAGATAAAAAATACCCGGACCTGATTCCGAGTATTTCTTTATACATTTTTGCTTTTGAACATATTTAAATTCTATTATATCGTTTCCATATAAGCAAGATCTGGTTTCCAATGAACCTCTTTCATGAAACGTTCTAATTCTGATGCATTTTTTTGCTCAAATAAAGCGAGCATCGCACGGTGTTCGTCATTTGTACATCGAAGAACTTCCTTAACATTATCCCCTACATCCATAATGTAAGATTTCTTTAGAAATTTCTTCTTAGTTCGATTCATTAAATTGATTAAACTTTCATTTCCGCAAAGATTTAAATAAATTTGATGAAATTCTTCTTGCTGTTTATAATACATATCAAAATTGCCCGAATCAATTGCAAGACTCATACTTCCAATGTAAAATTGCATATCCCGAATTTCTTTTTCCGTAATGCGCGGGCAAGCCAATGAAACAGCAAGACCGTCCAAAACACCTAAAATTAAATAAATTTCTCCCGCTTCTTTCTCACTCAATGGTCGAATCAGAAAACCTTTTCTGGGCACATTTTCTAAAAATCCTTCACTGGCCAACTGTATTAATGCTTCTCTAACAGGTGTTCGACTAATGTTTAAAAGATCACTTATCTTTTGCTCATTAATTTTTTCTTCCGGTTTCAGATTTCCCTTATTAATCTCTTCTGCAATGTAATTATAAACGTGGTCTTTTAAGGATAAATACCCTTCCATAAAATTCCAAACTCTCACTTTCTATTATTTTAATGACTTATTTAATCTTATAAGAATGATCCTCATTATTTGGGAAGTACAATTTGCTTATGATCTTTTGATTGACGATATAAAGTAAATTTTTTGCCTATAGCTTGTACAAATTCTGCATTTAATTTTTTTGCAATATCATTTGCTACTTCTTTTGGCTTTAAATCGCATCCTTCTTGAATTTTTACTTTTACAAGTTCTCTGCATTCAAATCCGGTATCCATTTCTTTTAATATATTTTCAGTCATACCGGATTTACCGATATATACTGTCGGATCCAAGTCATGTGCAAGACTTCTTAAAAAACTTCTTTGTTTGGTAGTTATCATATAATAATAGATTTCCTTTCATTATACCTATTTTAATTTATTTAGTATAACGCTTTGCTTCATTCAATTCAAGCAAATATAGATATTTTCAATATAATTAAATTTTATTAAAAAATTTTTTTTGTTTTTTTCTAAATATAAAAGGATCATTTCTTTTAAAGCTTGAATTTCCAACATATAATTTTCACCAAATTATTATTCTATGATTTTTAAAAAATAGTTTTACATTTTTTGTGTTTCTTGCTATTGACTATAAAAATTTAGTGTGATAAATTGAAATTGCGGAGAAAATTCAATCTGAAAATCGCACATTTTTAATTTTAAACAGAAAGAGGAGACAAAAAATGGCAAGTATCGTTCAGAAGTACATTGATATTGCAGCAAAGAGAAACCCAGGTGAGCCTGAATTTCTCCAGACAGTGGAAGAAGTATTAACTTCTTTAGAGCCGGTTCTTGAAAAACATCCGGAATACATTGAAGCCGGATTGATTGAAAGACTTATTGAACCAGAAAGAGGCATTAGCTTCCGCGTAACTTGGGTGGATGACAATGGCAAGGTACAAGTTAACAGAGGTTACAGATACCAATTTAACAGTGCAATCGGACCTTACAAAGGTGGTCTTCGTTTTGCATCCAATGTATACCCTGGTATCATCAAATTCTTAGGATTTGAACAAATTTTCAAAAACTCACTAACCGGTCTTCCGATTGGCGGTGGCAAGGGTGGTTCCGATTTCGATCCAAACGGAAAATCCGATGCTGAAATCATGAGATTCTGCCAAAGCTTTATGACCGAATTATTTAGACATATCGGACCTGAAACTGACGTTCCGGCAGGAGACATCGGTGTAGGTGCAAGAGAAATTGGCTACTTATATGGTCAGTATAAGAGATTAGCAAACAGATTTGAAGGTGTTTTGACAGGAAAAGGCATTCCTTACGGTGGTCTTCTTGGCAGAACGGAAGCAACTGGATTTGGTATTGTATTCTTTGCAAGAAATATGCTGAAAGCAAACGGCGAAGCACTTGCTGGTAAAACAGTTGTCATTTCTGGTTTTGGTAATGTATCTTGGGGTACTGCAACAAAATTAAATGAATTAGGAGCTAAGTTAATTACAATTTCCGGTCCAGACGGTTACATCCTAGATGAAGAAGGCATATCCGGAGAAAAAGTTGACTACATGCTTGAATTAAGAGGAAGCGGAAAGAACATCGTTGCTCCTTATGCAGAGAAGTTCCCTAACTCAAAGTTCTTCCCTGGCGAAAAACCTTGGGGTGTAAAAGCAGATTTATATATTCCATGCGCAACTCAGAACGAAATTCACATTGAAGATGCTAAGAAAATTGTTGCTAACGGTACAAAATTCGTTTGTGAAGGTGCAAATATGCCTACTACGAATGAAGCTCTTAAGTACTTACAGGACAGCGGTATCATTGTCGGTCCTTCTAAGGCTGCAAATGCAGGTGGTGTGGCTTGCTCCGCAATTGAAATGAGCCAAAACTCCTTAAAGATGCCTTATACTGCTGAACAGGTATATGCACAGTTAGAAGGAATTATGGAGCACATTCATGATGCTTGCGAAGAAGCTTCCAAGGAATATGGCTTTGGTTACAACCTGGTTGCAGGTGCAAACATTGCCGGATTCTTAAAGGTTGCACAAGCTATGATGGCACAAGGTTTAGTTTAATTTAAAAAACTTAACTATAAAAATATAAAAAGGATGGATTCTTTCCATCCTTTTTTCTTTCTTTATAATTTATAAAATACCTAAGAAGAAAAGTCCTAAATTCTCAACTCTTTGTCAATGGAAAACAAATATAAATAAGTTTCCTTTACCTTAATCCCCTTTATTTTCTCCAACGCTTCCTTATAAAGAGATAATTGTCCTTCATATTGCCTCTTTATTCCTTCCAGAGAGGGTTGTGTATCTTGCGTAAAATTAGATTTATAATCCAAAAGTACATATTCATTGTCTTCTAAAAAATAACAATCAATGGTCCCTTGGATAATAATGTCTTCTTTTTCTTTCTTCTTTTTTAAATTAAAAGAAACCTCTTTATAAATTTTCTTTGCTTTACAAGCTCTTCTTCCAATATCAGAGACAAAAAATGAAGTAAGTTTATCTAAGTCAGCAACTTGTGCCTCTTCATCAAATAAAATTTCTCGTTCTACCATACTTTCAATGAACTGAGAAATCTTTCTTCGGATTGCAGGCACGTCTTCTTCCTGTGAAAAAAGGAACTCATGAAATGGTAAGTATTCCATAATACGATGTAAAATGGTTCCTCGCTCTGCACCGGAATAAACCTTCTTCCCCTGCAAAAACTTAGGCGGCATTTTTGACAAATTTATTCTTTTTTCACTTACTGCTCCAACCATTTCTTTTGCAAGCTCAGATACGCTGTACTTTGATTTCATCTGATTTGCAAAGAGATAAGGATATTCATATTCTAAGCGGCTACAGATCATCTCTTGATCTTCCTCTTTTAAATTCGTAGAAAATCCTTTTGCAAGAGCAAAAGAAATTTCCCCTTTTTGTATATCGAACTCTTCTTTTACGAAGCTCATCCCGCTTCGATTATGCCTATATATTTTAATTTTAGAATCTATAATTGCAGGAAAAATCAAATCCATATAACATTTTGCACCTGCTGCATCCTCTGATTCCCTTAACTCATATTTTTCCCAAGTTCTATCAATATCTGTGACAGTTCCTAAAAGTACGAGTTCATCCATCGCACGCGTAAAAGCTACATATAGAATTCGAATTTCCTCTGCCATATCGTCTTTTTTCTTTTTTTCATCCATTAAATATTGAAGGATTGTTTTGCGATAACAATGATTCTCAACATCAACCAAGCGTAAGCCAATACCTAAGTCCTTATCTAAACTCAAAGCGGTGGATTTCTGTCCCAATTGAAATCGCTTTGCTAAGCCTCCGACTAAAACAAAAGGGAATTCAAGCCCCTTACTCTTATGTATGGTCATAATACGTACAACATCATCATTTTCTCCAATGAGCTTTACTTGTCCCGTACTGATTTTTTTCTCCTGTAAAGCTTCTATATAACGAATAAAAGAAAATAAACCTTTACCCTGTGAAGATTGATACTGTACTGCCTTATCAACAAGAAAACGCAGATTTGCTTGCCGCTGAATTCCTCCAGGAATGCTTCCTATGTATTGATAGTACCCAGTTTCTTCAATTAATTTCCAAAGAAGATTTTCTAAAGGCATATACGTTGCAATCTTCCCCCAAAGCTGCAATGCATTCAAAGCAACGTTGCATTTTTGCCTCAGTCCTTCCTGTTCACCATTCTGACTATACTGTAAAAAAGCATCATAGTAAGAGCCTTCTTTATATGCAATTCTTATTTTAGCCATTTCATCAACCGTGAAATCAAAGATAGGGGATCGCATTACACTTAACAAGCATAAATCTTGTTTTTTATTATCAATCAGTCGTAATAAATTTAAAAAGATCTGAATTTCTACCGTATCAAAATACCCGTCACTATTATCAACAAATGCAGGAATTCCAGCATCCATTAGTGCTTGAAAATAAATTTGTCCATCCGTTTTTGCTCCTCTCAAAAGAATTACAATGTCTCTGTTCTCCAAGGGACGTATGGATTCTTTCTTACAATCATAAATTTCTTTTCCTTTTGCCTCTTTAATTATTTGTACAGCTGCATAAGCTTCCACTTCTGCACGTTTCATTTCTTTGATGACATCATCAATGTCTTCTTCTTCAATTTGTGCATCATCTACTACATGAAGAGATAATGGATATACCAATTCGCCTTCATAACTAACCCCTTTATATAAGGCTGCATCTTTATCATATGCCAATCCAGTTGTCCGCTTTTGCATGATTTTAGAAAAAACATGATTAATCCCATTAATAATGGTACCTTTGCTTCGAAAGTTTCGATTCAAATCAATTTTTTCATTTTTTTCTTCCGTTCCTTTTTGAAATAATTCGTATTTCCAGATAAAAAGTTCTGGCTCCGCCAGTCGAAATTTATAAATACTTTGTTTGACATCCCCTACCATAAACACATTATTATCTCTTTTAATACGATTGATTAAGGTTTCCTGGACTATGTTACTGTCTTGGTATTCATCAATAAATATGTATCGGAATTTATCTCGATATTCGGAAGCAGCCTCTTCATGTTCTAAAATTTTTAATGCATAGTGTTCAATGTCATTAAAGTCAATTAACCCTTTTTTTTGTTTTCTTTCTGTATATTTTTTTTCAAAATCTTTTACTAAGGAATAAAGTATGTTTGCATATGAATAAGTTTCTTGTATTTCTTCCATCAATTCTTTTAATGAACGAGTTCCAAATTGTTCACAGAGGCGATTATAAATTTCTTTTCCTTTATCACGAAATGCACTTACACGATCCTTTATTTCCTGATAAGTTTCCTTCTCATCCTTTCCTGCAACAAGGCGTTGAAATTTTCCTTTATAAGAATTCATCTTCTGCATCGTATCTTCAAATGATTGTATTTTTAATGCAGATTGCATTTCTTCCAACTCAAAAATATCCAAAGCACATTTTTTACTTAATCTTTCAAGTCCAGATTCAAGCAGTAAGTTTTCAGCTTGCTTAAAATAAGTTAAAGTAAGGAAAAGTTTATCATTAATATTATCTTTTAATTGCTGAAAAACAGCGCTATTTTCAAACTCTTCCATTCCTTCTTTCAGTTTAGCAACATTTTGTGATAACCATTCAAATGAATTCGGTATACTCTGTATAAATTGATAGGTATAAAGAACCATTTCTTTTGCTGATTTTTCATTTTTACTTCCGGCGTATGCACGTAAAAAAGCAAGAAATTCTTGATCCTTTCTTTGAAATCGTTCCCTAAATAATTCTTCTATTGCTTCTGCTTGCAAGATGGTTTTTTGAGCTTCATCACAAATCTTAAAATTAGGCTCAATATTAATAAAATGAAAATATCGGCGTATCACTTCCATAGCAAATGCATGAAAAGTACTTATATTTGCCTTATGTATAAGGCTTAACTGCCTTCGTAAAAATAATTCCTTTTCCTGATTTTGTTCCAATTCTTCCATCTCATTTGAAATGGCTCGAACAATCTTTTCTTTCATTTCCGCAGCTGCTGCATTACTAACGGTAACGATAAGCATTTGATTTAAATCAATTCTATCTTCTAAAATTAATCCTTTAATTCGTTCAACAAGTACAGCTGTTTTTCCAGATCCTGCTGCTGCAGAAACCAAAATATTTTTTTCACGTAACC
>JAYFPL010000218.1:0-27654 GCA_034927775.1 Anaerovorax sp.
CGTCCCACAGCTTGTCCATCTCTTGCAAGGTCATTTCCTCCAGCTTTCGTCCCTGTGCTTCTGCTGTTGATTCAATAAACTCAAAACGTTCAATAAACTTCTGTGAAGTACCATTTAATGCATCCTCTGGATCTATACCTAAGAATCGAGCTACGTTTACAACCGCAAAAAGTAAATCACCAACCTCTTCCTTTATGCGATTCTTGTCAATTCCTTCGTATATTTCCAAAAGCTCTAAGGTTTCTTCTTTCACCTTAGCAAAAGCATCCTCTACCTGATCCCAATCAAACCCAACCTCCGCTGCTTTTTTTTGAATTTTCTCACTTCGCAATAAAGCAGGTAAGACTTTTGGTATGTTTCTCATAGATTCAGTGCGAGAAACAACGCCATGCTCTTTTCTTTTCACATTTTCCCATTTTTCAAGTACATTGTCAATACTTTCTGCATGATTGTTGGAAAAAACAGCGTTTTTTTTACCAAAAACATGTGGGTGGCGACGAAGCATTTTCTCACATTCTCGGTTTGCAATATCTACTAAATGCAACTTTCCTTCTTCTTCTCCAATTTCACTATGCATTATAACCTGAAGAAGTACATCGCCTAATTCTTCTTCCAAATTGCTAAAATCTTGATTATCAATTGCCTCAATGACTTCATATGCTTCTTCAATCATGCATCGGCGTAATGTGCTATGAGTTTGAACACGATCCCAAGGGCAACCATTTTCACCTCGAAGCACATGTATAATTTTTTTTAATCGCCCAACCGCTTCTTCTGCTGTTTTCCCAGACTCATAAAGTTCTTCATACATTGTCATATCCTCTCTTTTATCATGTAAATTCTTTAAGATTCTATACATTTTTTTATTTACTTCTTATTTTTTATTAAATTTACCAGTAATTCGACGTAGCTTTGATCCGCCGGGAATCATGGCAAGTTCTTCATTCGTAATGGATTTTGTAAGGAACAACATTGCAGTATAGACACAAGCCCCAACCATTACCGACAATAGTGTGGAAAATGCATTCCCCATAAAAGCTGCCAAAGCTGAATGTGTAAGCCATACCAATTCAGCCATAACCAAAGCAGAAATAAGAGGTTTAATCCACGTCAGCATCACATTAAATCGAACACCGGTATATTTTTTTACTGCTAAAATATTCAGGCCAGACGCAACAATATATGCTGCAACGGTACCAATAGCGGCACCTTTTACATTGATGCTTTCAATCCCAGTTAAGGTATAGGTTAGAATTACTTTGACAATCGCACCAAAGAAAAGATTCATAACCGGAATCATCTGTTTTCCGATTCCTTGTAAGATCCCTGTTGTCGTCTGTACTGAAGATAGAAATACAACACCAATCGCTAAAACAAACAAACAAGGGGCTGCACTTACTGCGCTTGCTTTTTGAGCAGGATAAAGCAACAACATAATTGGTTCCGATAATATCATAAGGCCAAATGCACACGGTAAACCGATAATCATAGCTGTCCTTAAGCCCATAGCAATGTTATAATGCAAAAATGGTGTGTCATTTTTACGATGTGCAGCTGCCACTGCAGGCACCAAGCTCATTGCAATCGCTTGGGTCAATACTTGAGGAAAATTAATTAATGGGCCCGCCATGCCCGTCAGCTGTCCATACAAGCTGTTCGCTGCCTTTTCCGTAAAATTTGCTTCCTGTAAACGCCGCATTACGATACCAACGTCAATGGTATTCATAATAGGCATAATTGCGGCTCCAATTGTAATGGGAACTGCAATTATAAATATATTCATTAATATCTTACTGGCCGCTTCACCGCCTTTATGTGTGTCGCGCCTCATATCCCTATGAATCTTCTTGCGGTTTCCGTAATAAATAACAACAACAGCCAGTAATCCGCCGATGGCTCCGGCTGTCGCTCCAAAGGATGCTCCAGCAGCTGCATATTTTAATCCTTTCGGAACCAATGCCAATGCTAGAGATAAACCAGCAACCACACGAAATAATTGTTCGACTACCTGAGAAGCCGCCGTCGGCTCCATTTTCTGCATTCCTTGAAAATAGCCTCGATAGGCCGCCATTAATGGCACAAACAAAAGTGCCGGTGCAATCGCCATCATTGCATATTTTGCATTTGGATTTTTTAAGTGCTCTACGATAAGGTCTGCACCGAAAAACAAAATTGCAGAAGATACAATACCAATTCCAAACAAAAGCAGGAACGAAACACGAAAAATTCGATGTGCTTCTTTTGGATTATCGATTGCATTACGCTCCGCAACCATTTTTGAAATGGCGGTAGGAATTCCAGCTGTAGACAAGGTTAAAAACAATACGTAAATGGGATATGCGGTCTGATAATATCCCATTCCGTCATCCCCAATAATATTTGCTAATGGAATACGAAAAACCGCACCCAAAACTTTGATGATAAGCCCTGCCACTCCTAAAATCAAAGCACCCTGCAAAAAAGATTTTTTATTTGCCATAGTTTATAATTCTCCTAAAATTCGTTCCTTTGACTTTTCTACCTCATATACAACTCGTTCTATATCGATAGTCTTGAATTCTCCCCGATGGTAAAGTACTTTTCCGTCTACCATAGTCAGAATAACATCACTGCCGGATGCAGAGTAAACTAAATTATTTGTTAAATCATGCATCGGCTTCATAGAAATAACGTCTAAGTCCAAAACAATTAAATCTGCTTTTTTCCCTACCGATAAGCTTCCTGTATCAAAACGTTTCTGTCCTGCAGCTCCGGCTTTCGTTGCAGCCGTTAATACTTGATGAACATTGGTTAATGTTGCATCGGAAAACCAACCCTTATGTACCAATGCAAAAAACTTCATATCCTCTAAAAAATTTAAATTGTTATTGCTTGCAACTCCATCCGTTCCGATTGTAATTGCAATACCATCTTTTAATAATTGAGGCACATTACAAACACCGCTTGCCAATTTCAAATTACTAATAGGACAACTAGCAACGGTTACTTGTTTATCTTTTAAAATTTGGTAATCATCCTCTTCCAGCCATACACAATGAGCGGCAGTTGTTGGATTTTCAAAAACACCAAGATTATTTAAATACTGTACCGGAGTAAGTCCTTGGTGTCGTTTTTTACATTCTTCTACTTCTATTTTGGTTTCGGAAACATGAACATGAAGATTTGTATTTAGTTTTTTACAATAGTCTGCCATTTGCATTACTGTTTTAGGAGTACTTGTATACTCTCCATGAATGCTCATGTCAATTTTCAGCCGGCCATTTCCAGCATTGTGGTACTCTGAAAATAAAGACTTTGCTTCCTGATAGCAATCCAAATCAAACAAATCCTGATCCGAAAAGCACATAAGCGGTACTCCTAAATTGTTTTTAACTCCGCTTTCCAAAACAGCATTTGCAATGGATTCTCCAAAAAAATACATATCCGTAGTTGAAGTAATCCCATAGCGCAACGATTCTGCAATTCCAAGCAAAGTGGAATAATATGCGTCTCTCTTTGTGATTTTACCCTCAAACGGAAAAATCCGGTCATTGAGCCAACTTTGAAGTGGTAAATTTTCCCCATAACCTCGAAGCAGCATCATTGGAGTGTGGGCATGCGAATTCACAAAGCCACTCATTAATAATTTACCCTCACCCTCAAAGATTTCCCCATATTGTTCCTTTGGCATCTCATTACCAATATAATCAATGCAATCGTTTTTTATACCTACATAGCGCTGAACCTTCGGCTGCAATGCTTCATCCAATATTGTAATATTCTTAAAAAGCATGAGTGTTCCTCACTTTCAAATTTAATCGATCTATTATACCATATATTTCTTTTCCTTTCATACAAAAATGTACTGATAAGCAAATACGTCGGCAAGAGAAACTGCCGACGTACTTAATTATTTTTCAGTTAATTTTCCATTTGCCGAGCTAGAAAATGTGCACCAATTTCTGCAACTTTTTTCTCAGCATCTTGTATTGTTCCATCCTTTTTCATAAGAATGACAGATCCGATTGCATCACCTTGCGATATAATCGGTACAATCATATGCGCTTCATAATCGTTTCCTTCAGAAGTCTCTAAAGTAACATTCTCTAATTTTTCTTCCTTGTCGAAGATACGGCTTGTCTTTTCATGTATAACCGCTTCTACCGTCTTAGCAATTCTTTTTTCCAACAATTCTTTCTTTGATGCCCCTGCTACAGCAATGATTTGATCCGTATCTGTAACAATAAATGTACAACCAAGCATTTTACTTGCAGATTCTGCGTAATCTCCTGCAAATTCATTTAACTCACCGATTGGCGAATACTTCTTTAATATAACTTCACCTTCTCGGTCTGTATATATTTCCAGTGGATCGCCCTCTCGAATTCGCATAGTTCTTCTTATTTCCTTAGGAATTACAACACGTCCCAGGTCATCAATTCTTCTCACTATTCCTGTTGCTTTCATATAAACAATCCTTTCATTAACAGTATATTTTTTCTTGCTATTTAGCTTGTTTCTATTGTTTGCTTTCAAAGAAAAAATATACCAAAATTTTTATTTTAGGATTGTTTTATAATGATTTTCTTGCTTGCTGATTAAAGAATATATATACAAAAAAAGCAGTAAAAAAGAAAATTGCAAATATCTTTTCATCTAACTGTATTGCTGGAGAAACCACATCCCAATTCATAACCGCATTGGGATCCACAATCCTTCCCGTATTGGTTACAACAAAAACACTTTTGCCACTAAAATAAAAACCAAGTGACAATAATAAAAGAATCGCATTATTACGAATAATATATTGCTTAGGAATGTTATGATTTAAAACCCCCATAAAACTGATAGAAGCAGCTGCGTAAATACAGCATATAATTAATAACGCAAAGAAAAACCATATTTGATTACTCCATATAATTGCATTCTCCTTTATAAATCCCATTCGATTTAAATCTAAAGCGAAATAAAAAAACAAAAGAAATAACAATACAGAAATACTATTGAATAGGAACAGGCTTAACCGTTGTGTATTCTTTAACTCATTTAAAGGGTAATAGAACCATAACAAAGCACGAATCGGTTGGTTTACATCCCTTTCATTTCCACAAACAAACCAAATACCCAAAATGTAAGTGATTGCTGTTAAAAACAACGAGATTCCTATTACAGCAATGGTTAAATAAAGTCGAATTTTTCCCCAGTTTCCATCATTCATATCACCAAAAGGGTTAAAAAAATTCACTTCATGTTGGAGAATCCATGCAACAAACCAACTATTTACTACCGCGTGAATTGGAAAAAAAGACACCGTGCAGACTACTCTATACCATTTGCACCAAGCGGAAGTTTTTGTTCCATCTTCAGGTTCTCCCTTTAATCTCCAGTAGAAATTTTTTCTGAAATAAAGACTCAGTCCCCAAAAAAGTAAAAACAAAAGGAAGGATAGTCCTCTCCCTAAACTAGGAATACATAAAAGAAGTACAAACAACAAAAGAGAGAAAAGAGTCAGTGCATAAGAAAGAAAATCTGCCCAAACTAGTTTTTCTTTCCAATGATTTGGTGTACTTTTATTCTTTAACACACTATTTTCATTAAATTGATTCTCATCTGACTCCTCACACTTCGGGCTTTCTGTTCTAAACAAATAATCTACTGTTACACCAAGGCAATTTGATAAAGGTGCAAGTAAGGTGACTTCCGGATATCCTTCTCCAGTCTCCCATCTTGAAACAGCCTTATTTGTGACACCTAATTTTTCTGCCAATTCTTGTTGCGTCATTCCTTTATTTTTTCGTAATTTTGAAATTTTTTCTGCAAATTGTTGATTCATCTTATTTTCGCCCTCCCTTATTTATTATAGCACAACACATCTAACAAAATAGGGCAATCAATTCCTGTTTGAATTAGTCTACGATTCATGGATTCCTGATTTTTCTTTGATTCTATCTCAACAATTCTTCTTTTTTATGATGTTTTTCTATCGTAAACCCTCTTCCTCGAACTTCATTGATTTGATCAATCATCATAAATGCATTCGAATCGATCTCCTTGATTAATGTATTTAATTTAGGTAATTCTCGATTGGATATCACGGTTAAAACCATATACTGATCTTTGCGCAAGCATCCGGTCTGCGCTTTAATCAAAGTAGAACCACGATCCATTGTATTTAAAATCATTTGGTTTATTTGTTCATATTTATCACTAACAATTTTAACCTGCGTTTGTGTCTTCCCTGCCATTAGCACCTTGTCCAATACAACGGTATAGATTAAAACAACTAAAATGCCATATAAAACCTGTTCACTGGTTGAAATAAACATTTGAAGCAACAAAATACCACTATCAAATAAATACAGCATCACCGAAATGGAGAGGCCAAATTTTTTATTAAGCAGCAATGGCGGAATGTCCATGCCTCCTGTTGATGCACCTTCCCGTAATACAATTCCGATTCCTAATCCAATTAATCCACCCGCATAAATAATCGCTAAAATCGGATTGTCCGTTAATCCTTTTAAAAAAGGGAGATGTTGAAACAGAGATAAAATAATTGGATAACAAAAGGTACTGACAAGCGTGGTTAATGCAAAGCCCCTTCCTAAAATCCATGCTCCCAGTACAAACATGATAATATTAAATATACCTACAAACAGGCTGATTGAAATATTGAACTGATAATGAAAAAATAAAGCAAGACCCGTACTGCCTCCTGTAATTAAACCATTTGGTACTACAAACCCAGCAACTCCGAAAGCATAAACTGCATTTCCCAGAATAACTATGATTACTTTTCTTAGCTGAAATAAATTATTTTGCATGTTTCCTCCTTCTTGCCGATTTTCATCATTATATTTATGCACAAAAAAACGGCTCCTTATTTATTATATGGAGTCCGTTTTTCTTTTTCAAGAAATACTTTCACAAATTAACGTGTGAAAGTATCTTTTTCTTTTATTTATTTTAATTATTACTCTTCGGTATTATTTTCCGTATTATTGACATCCGGTTTTACTTCTTTTTTATCTAAATACTCTACTTTGATTTCCTTCTTTAATTCAGTAATCTTTTCCTGATATTTTTGATTAATCACATAATCCTCTGCTTGCGTCTTTACTTCCTCAAAGCTAGATAAACCAGGCTCTTTTCTATCTGTCAGTTTAATAATATGATATCCAAAGCTACTCTTTACTGGTTCACTGATTTCACCAACCTTAAGTACTTTCGCGCCTTCCCAAAATTCCGGAACCATATCCCCCTCTTTAAAGGAGCCTAATTCGCCGCCTTTGTCTTTACTGCCAGGATCCTTTGATTTTTCTTTTGCAAGTTCTGCAAAATCAGCACCATTATCAAGCTCTGCTTTGACTTCCTTTGCTTCTTTTTCAGAATCTACTAAAATGTGGCTTGCCGTTAAATATAAATCATTTAAGGTAAAGACAGATGGATTTGCAGTGTAATACGCTTTAGCCTGTCCCTCTAAATCATCTATGGTTTCTTTTAAATCATTATAAATCGCTTTTGCATAATATTGAGAATTATAGAAAGTAACCAAAGTATCTTCTGTAATTCCTTCTGTTTTAAGAACGGAACCTGCATTTTCTTTTGCTGATTTCAAAAAGTTTTTTAAATCTTCATCATGTGTATCTGTAAATACGTCTAGTTTTTCCTTTTCACAGTATTGCTTGATTAATTCATCCGCAACCATTTGTTCCAGCATCAAAGATGCCAAGTAATCCTTCTGACTATCCTCGGTAATTTGACTTAAATCATACCCAGCAGCATAGGCATTCCATGAAATATATTGACTCAATTGATCTCTTGTTATGGTTGTATCTCCAACCTTTGCAACAGGTGTTGTATCGGCTTTACTTCCGCAAGCAGTAAAGCTGATGACCATTATCAAGGTCAATAAAATCATCATCGATCTTTTTGCTTTCATATTTAATCTCCTCATATTTGTATTTTAATTTTCTTATGACATAGGGATAGTATAACATTTTTTTAATGCTTATCCCAGCAGTTTCTTTAGGAAGCTCAATGTTTCATTTAATTTATTCTTGCCTGCTAAATTATATTTTATGGAAGGCTTTACTCCTCCGTAAATTAATAAGTTCATACCGTAAGCTTCCACTAAACGAGCCATTTTATCCGCAGTCAAACTATTTTTTATTTCAAAATCAAATACCAACTTTTTCTGTTCCTGATGAATGCGGCTGATCCCTAGCCGACTCGCATAAGCTTTGATGAGTGCAACGTCAATCAGGTTGCTTGTTTCCATTGGAATATCTCCGAATCGATCTAATAGTTCATCAACAATCTCAAGTTTTTCCTCTCCATCTCTTAAGAATGCTATTTTTTTATACATCTGTAATTTTAATAATTCATCACTGATATACGAATCCGGAATAAATGCAGGAACTTCTAATTCAATAGATGTTTCGATCTCTTCTGGCTGACTTACATCACCGCCAAGCTCTCGAATGGAATCCTCCACCAATTTGCAATACAATTCATACCCAATCTGCATCATATGTCCACTCTGTTCCATACCAAGAAGATTCCCTGCACCGCGTATTTCCAAGTCACGCATTGCAATACGAAAACCAGAGCCAAACTCTGTAAACTCCTTAATAGAACGAAGTCTTTTTTCTGCAATTTCTGTTAATACCTTATCCTTTTGATACAATAAATAAGCATATGCCATTCGATTGGAACGCCCAACTCTACCACGAAGCTGATATAGCTGTGACAAACCAAAATGGTCAGCATCAATAATTAGGATTGTATTGACATTCGGAATGTCAATACCGGATTCAATAATGGTTGTCGCTACTAAAACATTATACTTTCCATTGATAAAATCAATCATAACATCTTCCAGCGTCTTTTCTCCCATTTGCCCATGACCGATAGCAACATTTGCATCCGCAACAAGATTTTGAATCAGCTCTGCAATTCGATGAATACCACGTACACGATTGTATACGACATATACCTGTCCTCCACGGTCCAATTCTTTTTGGATGGCTTCACGTATTACATCATCTTCTTGTTCCATTACATAAGTTTGTACCGGATAACGCTCTTCCGGAGGTTCTTCAATTAAACTCATTTCCTTTATCCCTACTAAAGACATATGGAGAGTACGTGGAATTGGGGTAGCAGATAACGTCAATACATCTACATTTTTTCGTAATAGTTTTAATGTCTCTTTGTGTTGAACACCAAAACGTTGTTCTTCATCAATCACTAACAATCCTAAATTTTTAAATTTTACATCCTTAGACAGCATACGATGTGTTCCTACTACAATATCCATCGTTCCGTTTTGAATTTGATCGACTATGGCATCCTGTTGTCTTTCATTGCGAAAGCGGCAAAGCATATCAATATGAAATGGAAAATTTCCAAAACGATTTTTAAAAGTATAATAATGCTGGTTTGCAAGAATGGTCGTCGGAACTAATATTGCTGCCTGTTTCCCTTCTGCAACACATTTAAAGATAGCACGCGCAGCAACCTCTGTTTTCCCATAACCAACGTCGCCGCATAATAAACGATCCATAGGCACTTCTTTTTCCATGTCCTTTTTTATTTCTTTAATGCATCGTAACTGATCCGGTGTTTCTTCATATGGAAAAGCATCTTCAAATTCTTTCTGCCAAGGTGAATCCGGTGAAAATGCATAGCCTTTTTCCATCTGACGCGCTGCGGAAAGCTCCAAAAGTTCTTTTGCCATATCTGCAATTGCCGCTTTTGCTCTTGCTTTTGTTTTTTTCCATTCTCCACTGGAAAGCTTATTAATCCTAGGAGTTGCGCCGTCACTTCCCACATACTTTTGAATGATATCCATTTGTTCAACTGGAACATACAGCATATCTTCACCGGCATATTTAACTTTTAAATAATCCTTTTTACTTCCTTGAATTTCTAGTTGTTCTACTCCTAAAAACTTACCAATACCATGATTTTCATGTACGACAAAATCACCTTTACGAATATCAGTAAAGACTTTTATCGGCTTTGCATTCTTATTTTCTTTCTTTACACGTTTTTGTTTGGTGTGAACAAAAATATCACTATCGGAAATAATAACCAGACGTTCCTCAGGATACTCCATACCGGAAGCAAGCTGTCCTGAAACAATCTGCACTTTTTCTTCAAGTCCGCAACGAGAAAGAAAATCACTCATATTTATATTTCTTTCTTCGGTTGAACAAGAAAGGATGACACGATAACCCAGCTTTACATAACGTAAAAGTTCTGTTTCCAAAAAATCCATGCGCCCGTTAAAAACTGGAGGCTGCTTGGAGGTAATTTGAAAACTTCCATCCAATCGGTCAATTCCCTTTATCTGTTTTTGAAACGGTGTGAAAAGAAATACGGTATCGTTTTTATATAGAGAAAAGAGCAAATTTTTCCCGCCAATAATTTGACTGTCCTCCGGAACCGCTTCACCCCGTTCCAAAAGTACTTTAAAATCTTCTTTTGCTTCACGCTCTCTAAACTCAAACGTTTCTAATATACGATCCGGATCATCCACAATTATAGTGCTATTTGACTGCATATAATCCCAAATATACTCAAGCTTATCATAAAAATAAGGAATGTAAGCTTCAAGCAACTGCTTATTTGTTCTTGTTTGAATGCATTCTAAAATTTGATTTTTCCTAGATAAGAGGCGCTGCTTTTTGTCCTCCGGCAATTTTTTAACCTGACGTTCATACGCCTTAGCTATTTTTTTTGCACCCAATTCAAACAAAGCGTCTCCGCCAATATCCACCATATGTTCTGCTGGATAAATGGAAATATGCGTTAAGGTATCCTGCGATCTTTGCGTCAGTGGATCAAAGCTACGGATTGAATCAATTTCTGTATCAAAAAATTCGATACGACATGGATACTCACAATCAAGAGGGAAAATATCTAAAATACCCCCTCGAATTCCGTACTGGCCCTTCGCTTCTACAAAGGAAGCACGCTCATATCCCATGTAGGTTAAATTCTTTTTTAATTCCTCAATATCTGCTTCTTTGCCAATTTCAAGCTTAATTGCATAAGCAGAAAATATGTTACGCGGTGCCATTGGCTTCAATGCTCCAGATACCGGCGTAATGATAATACAGTCTTCTCCCTTTAACAGAGCAGTAATCGCACGTAATCTTTGTTCTAAATACTGATGACTTTTTGCATCGTATCTAAGGAAGCTTTGCTCTTCTTCCGGAATTATATATATTTTTTTTGAAACAAAAAAAGATAGGTCCTCCGCCAATCGTTTTGCCTTTACATACGAAGAGGTTACGATTAAACTTTGTCCCTTTCTTTCCTTTGTCATTACACCAATAATTGGCGCAACTCTGCTTTCCGCTACACCTGAAAAATGAAACATACCTTTCGCATTTCTGGTTAAGGTACGTAAACCCCTAAATTTTTCATTCAGAACTTGATCACTCATATTGATATTGATCCCCTTCTTTTCGCGGTTTTACATTATACTCATTCATGGCTTTTTCTATGCCCTTTTGCAGCATACATTCTACAGCTTGCACAGCAGTCATTACCGCTTCTTCCATCAATGGCTTTTCTTCCTTTGTAAATCCTCCGAGAACATAGCGATCAAGAGGCATCTTTCGCTCTCCTCCAATGCCAATTCGAATTCTTGGAAATTGATCGGATTTGATATCATATAGAATGGAACGCATGCCATTGTGTGTCCCTGCACTTCCTTTTTTCCTTATCCGAACTGCACCTGCAGGAATATCGATATCATCATAAATAACGACTAAATTTGCTACGTCCTCTTTATAGTATTCTAAAATCTCTCGAACGGAATTTCCGCTGAGATTCATAAAGGTTTGCGGTTTTACCAATAAAACTTTTTGGTCGGAGATTCTTCCTTCTCCGACCAAAGCCTTATGTTTAATTTTTGTTACACTGATTCCATGTTTTTCTGCCAGCTGTTCGATTGTAATAAAGCCAATATTATGTCTTGTATTTTCGTACTGTTTTCCTGGGTTACCCAGACCTACAATAATATACATTAAATCTCCTCCTGCAAACACCATTTCTAATTGGCGCTGAAGCGGACGAGAAGCTCAGTCGACCGCTTTAGTCAAATAATTTACTGATGGAATCGTTTGTAAAGATACGAATCATTGCCTCTGCAAAAAGAGGAGCTACCGATAACACTTTAATCTTAGGACTTCTCTTTTCCTGTGGAATCTGAACAGTATTCAACAATACACATTCCTTAATTACAGAGCTTTCAATTCGTTCTATTGCAGGACCGGAAAGAACAGCATGGGTTGCACAAGCATAAACCTCTCTTGCTCCTAAATCTTTTAATGCATTTGCTGCATTCGTAAGAGTTCCTGCTGTATCAATCATATCATCTACAATCAGAACATTTTTATCCTGAATGTCGCCAATAATATTCATTACTTCACATACATTTGCTTTTGGTCTTCTTTTATCGACAATAGCAATTGGTGCATCCAATGGCTGCGCCATATTTCTAGCACGTGATACACTGCCATGATCCGGAGAAACCACAACAAGGTTGTCCAAATTCTTTTCCATAAAATATTTTACTAAAATAGGCATTCCAAGTAAGTGATCCACTGGAATATTAAAATAACCTTGAATCTGAGCTGCATGCAAATCCATCGTTACAACACGATCCGCACCTGCACTGCTCAAAAGATCTGCAACCAATTTTGCAGTGATTGGATCTCTAGCCTTTGCTTTTCTATCTTGTCTAGCATACCCATAATACGGAATTACCGCATTGATTCTACCTGCAGATGCACGCTTCATTGCATCAATCATGATCAGCAGTTCCATCAAACTATCGTTTACAGGATCACATGTGGGTTGTACGATGTAAGTATCAATTCCACGAACAGTTTCCCATAAGTTGACAGAAATTTCTCCATCACTAAACTTGGTAACGGTTGCCTTACCTAAAGGCTTTCCCATGATTTTCGCAATTTCTTCTGCCAATTCAGGGTTTGAATTCCCTGTAAAAATTTTGTAATCTGTGAACACGCCGTTCTTCATTATTGTCCTCCATTTCCTTCGACCATCATCACATTTTTTTATTTTTTTAATAATCCCCGTTTCTTTACCCAACCTTCTATATTCTTTTGCTTGGCTCTTCCTACCGCAAGAGCTTCATCCGGGATGTCCGTCGTTACTGTAGTTCCGGCAGCAATGTAAGCACCTTCTCCAACCATCACCGGTGATACTAAATTGGTATTACAACCAACAAATGCACCGTCCTTTACCACCGAACGATGCTTATTTTTCCCATCATAATTTACAAAGACAACGCCACATCCTAAATTTACATGATCTCCAACATCGGAATCCCCGATGTACGTTAAATGAGACGCTTTTGAATGATTTCCCAACGTAGAATTTTTTACTTCTACAAAATCACCTACCTTAGCATGTTCCCCAATCCGGCTATTCGGCCTTAAATAAGCAAACGGACCTACTTTCGTGTGGTCACCCACTTCACTTTCCAAAATAACTGAATTTTGAATTTCGACATCATTTCCAATAATACTGTTTTCAATCCTAGTATTGTGTCCAATAATACAATTTTTACCGATGGAAGTATTTCCAATCAAAACAACGCCAGGCCATATTACAGTTCCTTCTTCAATGGATACTGATTTTTCAATGTAAGCATTTTTCCAGTCCATAAAAACAACACCCTTTTTTAGGTGTTCCATTATAATCTGTAAACGCATTTTCTGCTTCTCTTCTTGCTCTTTTAAAATTTCAGTTATTTCTTTGGTCTTATCACTCATATTTAAACGCTCCTTGTCCTATATTACATTATAAGTATATCAACAAAATGTCAAGGTATAAAGAATAAAAAATCACCCTCAATTCCAATTTCAGGCCAAAAATTTACATAAAAAAACAGCGTATACAATAATTCGCTGCTTTTTTATGCCTTATCCCCGATATTCTTAGGATTGCATTACCTCTGGCTGCCGGTCATCAAAAAAATCATTTGCTTTCTCTCCTATAATACGATTGTATTCTTCGAAGATTGCATTTTTGATTTTGTTTCTTGTTTCCGACATTAATGGATGCGCAATGTCTCGAAAATCACCCTCACCCATTTTCCTGCTTGGCATGGCAACAAACAATCCGTTTTGTCCGTCAATAATTTTGATGTCATGTACTACAAATTCTTCATCAAACGTGACGGAAACGACCGCTTTCATCTTGCCCTCATCATTGACCTTTCGAATCCTCACATCAGTTATTTCCATACTGACACACCACCCTTTCTCCCGGATCAATTCTGTACCCATACCCCTATTATCTTGTATGGGTTGATAAATGTATTATACAGTACGCGGTCTTTTATCACAACCTTTTTTCTCACAATTTTCCAAATTACGTCAAGATTTCCTCATTTCCCATAATTGCAATTTCTCCGGAATCTTCATCCACTTTACCCAAATGAAGTAAAGTGAAATAATTCTGAATCTTTTTCTTTTCCGGTTCCATAGAGGCAATCACTACCCCAACCCCTGCAATTTCAACTTCAAACTCTCTTAGCATATCACTGATTCCCTTTACACTACCTCCTGCGCGCATAAAATCATCAATAATAATCGCTTTTGTTCCCGGTTTTACTGCACGTTTTGCGAGTGACATTTTCTGTATCCGCTCTGTTGAACCGGAAAAATAATTGATACTTACCGTTGAACCTTCTGAAATTTTACTTTCTCTTCGAATTACAACCATAGGTAAATTTAGCATATGAGCTGTCATTAAAGCAACTGGAATTCCCTTTGTCTCAATGGTAACAACATAATCCGCATCCAATGATACGAATTTTTTTGCAAAAACTTCTCCAACACGACGAACTAAATCTGCATCAAACATGATGTCGGATGTATATAGAAAACCACCACCCAAAATACGACTCTTATCCGAAAGTTTTTCCTTCAATTCTTTTAAAAGTGTTTCGGTTGCGTCGGTTGAAATCCATGGTACATACTTGATGCCTCCTTTGGAACCGGCTGTCGTCTCAATTCGGCCTAATCCCGTGTATTCTACTGCTTTTTTCGCTGCACTTACATCTTCACTAATGCTGGACTTTGCTGCCTGGAACAAATCACAAAAGTAACTTAAAGAAAAATTCTTATTTGGGTTTTGACATAAAATCTGTACCATTGCACCCACACGTTCTGTCCGCTTCATATCTAGCATCCTCCGTCATTTTTTTCTTTTTTTATCTAAAAATAGTATCTATTTCACTTAGTAGTTTGATTCTATTTGTTTTTTGTTCTCTTGTCAAATTAACAGCATCTTTTATACAGTTTATGGTATAATAAGTAGAAACCATTTTATACAAAAAGAATAGAATGAATAACCGAAAGGATTTATTTATATGGAGGAGAATATGCTCAACCTATCTCAATTTAAACACGTACACTGCATTGGAATCGGTGGAATTGGACTTTCTGCAATCGCAGAAATTTTTTTGGCACGAGGCTATAAGGTGTCCGGTTCAGACATGAAAGAAAGTGATTTAACCCAAAAGCTGCAATCTTTAGGTGCAAACATTTATTACCAGCATGAGGCTTCTAACATTGAAGGGGTCGACTTGGTCATCTATTCGGCTGCAGTTTCTCAAGATAATCCGGAACTAAAGGCAGCAATGGAACAAAATATTATCACAGCATCAAGAGCTGAGGCTTTGGGAGCTCTTATGAATGACTATGAAACAAGCATTGCCATTTCTGGAACACACGGAAAAACAACAACAACTTCCATGATTTCTTTGATTTTAGAACATTCAAAAAAAGATCCTACAATTTTAGTAGGTGGTAATTTATCAGAATTTAATGGCAACGTTAAAATCGGAAAGAGTGATTATTTTGTTACGGAAGCTTGTGAATATATGGATAGCTTCCTAAGCTTGTATCCTAAAATTGAAATTATTCTAAATATTGATTCAGATCATCTCGATTACTTCAAGGACATTGATCACATCGTAAACTCATTTCATCGTTTTTCAAAATTAGTTCCAAAAAACGGTTTAGTTATTGCGTATGATGCCAATCCATTTGTTAAATCTATTTTGGACGATTTAACTTGTAATGTAATAACTTTTGGTTTTAATGACAAATGTGATTATTATGCAGAAAACATAAAATTTAACTCTTTAGGAATGCCGTCATACGATCTTTATCATAAAAATACGTATCTTGGGTCTTTACAACTTTCTGTTCCGGGTGAACATAACATTGCGAATAGTTTAGCAGCTGCTGCTTGTTGCCATAGTCTTGATGTTGCAATTGATGATATTATTACCACACTGAATACTTATACCGGCACACAACGTCGTTTTGATGTCATCGGGATTACAAAAAATAATATTCGAATTGTAGATGATTATGCACATCATCCTACAGAAATTAAAGCTACGTTAAAAGCTGCCCAAAACATTCCTCACAATCATCTATGGTGTCTTTTCCAACCGCATACCTATACAAGAACCCTTGCTTTGTTTGACGAATTTGCAGAAGCTTTTAGTGATGCAGATAAAGTAGTTATGGCTGAAATTTATGCAGCACGGGAAAAAAATATTTACAAGATTAGTTCAAAAGAGCTAGTTGCTGAAATTAAGAGAGTTTATCCAAATAAAGAAATCTATTATATTTCAGACTTTGATGAAATTGCTAATTTTGTAATTAATAACGCAGAAGAAAATGACTTAGTCCTTACAATGGGGGCTGGAGATATTTATAAAGTAGCAGAATTTATATTAAAAAAAGATTCAGAATGAAAACTAAAAGTTTAAATGTCATAATAAAAAATGCCTTGTTTATTTACAAGGCATTTTTCGATTCTATTTAAAGATCAATTTTTGTTTAATAAATATCGATACCACTATAATAGTGCTTTAAAATTTCTTTATAATCAGATCCATTTTGCGCCATGCCGTTTGCCCCCCATTGACTCATACCGACACCGTGCCCATACCCCATTGTCGTAAATTCGATTGTATTATTACTCAGCTTTATGTTAAAGTTCGCTGAATATAAATTACAGACATCTCGTATATTTCTTCCTTCTAAAACCACAGTCCCAACTTGAATTTTTTCGACTCTTCCACCTTCACTTCGACCGACAATTTTAATGGAATTTTCATCTATTGCACCAAAATTATATTTAGGATAAACATTCTTCAGCTTTTTTTGAAAATCGCTTATTGATAAAGTAATTTTTTCATTTTGGTGAGTAGCTTCCTGCTCATAAGGACTGTCAACACTTCGCAAATAAGGAACTGCTGCAACAAATACGTCTTCAGAATTTTCTGTTTTTCCACCACTGGATGAATGAAACAAAGGCTGCTCTACTAAACTCCCTTGATAATACATTAATTCTCCCCTTGTTTCCTCTACTGCCTCTTGAATTTTCGGCCAACCAGTCTCCATCCATTCTTTTGATTTTAATTGCAGAAGTTCTTTTGGAGTACGATAAACTTGACAATGCGTAGAATCGCAAAGTGCTGCCATTGGATGCTCCTTTGGAAATCCACTATCTCCACTTCGTTGAATCTTTGAGATTGCATACGTTCTTGCCGCAACAGCTTGTGCCTTTAAAGCCTCCTTTTCAAAGCTGGATGGCATTTCTCCGGCTACCACTCCAGCTACATATTCTTCCAATGGAACTCTTTCCGTTTGTCCACTTTCTGTTCGAAAAACCATAATTGTTCGATCGTATTTTATTTTTTTCGGAACTTCGACTTTGTCTTCCTTAGGATACATTGCAATTAAAAAAGAAGGTAATAAAAGCAAACAAAAAACCACCATAAATGATACTATGGTGGATATTTTTATCAGTTGTATTTTTCCAATTCTCATCACGCACCTCCGGCTTAGTAAATCGTTTGTAGCAAACCTTCTTACTAAACCTATGCATGAATAAATCAAAAAATACTTTAATCTTCAATTCTTGTAATCTTTGCTCCAAGTCGTCGCAGTTTCTCCATAAAGAAAGAGTACCCTCTTTCAATATGATAAATTTCTGAAACTTCCGTTGTACCTTCTGCCATTAATCCTGCAAGCACTAAAGCCGCGCCTGCACGTAAATCCGTAGAAATAACCTGAGCACCTTGTAATTCTCTTTTCCCTTGTATCAGTGCACTTTTTCCTTCCACTTTAATGTTCGCACCCATACGATTAAGCTCACCTACATGCATATAACGGTTCTCAAATACTGTTTCAATTACAACACTTGTTCCTTCAACTGTAGTGAGAAAAGACATGAACAATGATTGCATATCAGTAGGGAATCCCGGATAGGGCATTGTCTTAATATCGGTAGCAATGAGCGGGCGTAAATCTCCACGTACACGCATACCATCATCTCCATCCTCGATTTCAACACCACACTCAACAAGCTTTGCAATGACTGGTTTTACATGATCCGGTACTACGTTTTTAATTAAAATATTTCCTCGTGTCATAGCTGCTGCAACCATAAAAGTTCCTGTCTCAATTCGATCAGGAATGACTGCATGTTTTGTTCCATGTAAATGTTGGACACCTTCTATTTTTATAGTATCTGTTCCGGCACCTTTTATTTTTGCACCCATTTTATTTAAAAAATTAGCTAAATCAACAATTTCTGGCTCTTCTGCCGCATTTTCAATTATGGTAACACCTTCTGCAAGCGTCGCTGCCATCATGATGTTCTCTGTTGCTCCTACACTCGGAAAGTCCAAATATATCTTTCCTCCTATAAGCTTGTCCACAGTTGCTTCAACATAACCATGGCCTTCCACAATCTTTGCACCTAAAATACGAAAACCCTTTAAATGCAATTCGATTGGTCTTGCACCAATCGCACAGCCGCCGGGCAAGGATATCCTTGCTTTCCCCGTTCTGGCAAGAAGCGGCCCCATAACCAAGATTGAGGCTCTCATCCTCTTAACCAGTTCGTATGGGGCTTCTTCTGCAATAATTTCTTCTGTTTCAATAAAAATACTATTCTCCAAATAGTCTTCCGTTACCTTTGCTCCGACACTTTGCAACAGCTTGCACATTACATCAACATCTCTCAAAGCCGGTACATCGGTAATTTCACATTTATCTTCTGTTAATATAGATGCTGCCATAATTGGCAAAACAGCATTCTTTGATCCACTGATTTCTACTTCTCCAAAAAGGGGGCCTGATTTATCAACTAAAAATTTTGCCACTGATTTCCTCCAAAATATTTAAACAACTTTATTCCAATTTAAAATATATTCCTAAAGATTTTCATCATAATTTCCTTATATCTTTGATTATTATACTCATTTTTAAATGGCTTGTCAAAAATTTTATATAATTCTTTAAGAAAATAAAAAATCCGGCTTTATATTCATGCCAGAAAAATCCAGTTATATGCTTCTTAAAAAAATAAAAGGAAAGAGGCCATATTTTATGCTAAAGGGGGACAAAAAACATATTTCGATGGCCTCTTTTCTTTAGTAATATTTTAAACATTTTTTGAATCAAATATACGAACAAATCCAAACAGATAAAAAAACACCAAATATATAAGTAATAATTCCAACAGGTAATGCATGACGAACTTGTTTTACTCCAGTTACTCCGAAATACAACGCCAATACATAAAATATTGTTTCACAACTTCCCATCATTACTGATGCAGCTCTTCCTGTAAGACTGTCCGCTCCTTCTGTCTCTAATATATGCTGTAAATTAACCAAAGCTCCGCTCCCAGATACAGGGCGAAGCAAAATTAATGATATTAATTCTTCTGGTATTCCTATTCTTGCAAATATTGGCTTTACAGCATTCTCTAAAAAATCCATAGCTCCGGAAGAAACCAATGATTCAATTCCCACAAAAATAGCTATAATAAATGGAAGAATCTCAACTGCAGATTGTAATCCCTCCTTTGCACCTTCAATAAAATAATCATAAATCGGTGCTCTTTTTATGATTCCATATCCAATGATAAAAGTGAGCATAGCAGGAATAAAAAGTACTGATAGAGAATTTAATACGGAACTCATTCTATATCCTTCCTTTCATAGTACTTACAAAGAAGAATGGACAATATCATCGTTGCAAAACCAACTAAAATTCCCGGTATGATAATGCTTTCAGAAAAAACGGAGCCTGTATCTCTTCGTATTTTTAATACGGTAATGGGGATTAATTGAACCATATTCATATTAACAGCAACAAACATACACATGGCATTGCTTGCACGTTCTTTATTTTTATTTTCTTTATCCAGTAAAGTCATTGCCTGTAATGAAAAAACCGTAGCACTATTACCTGCTCCAAATAGATTCGCTGAGAAACTCATTAATATTGCAGCAATTGTTTCATGATTCTTCTCTCTCGGAAAAAGTAAACGAATAAACGGCTGTGCAAATTTTGCTACTAAATCCATCAATCCAGTTTTTTTCCCAATATTCATAATTCCACTCCATACTGCCATAATACCAGCTAATCCAATCACAAACTGTATGGCATTACTGCAGCTTTCCATCAATCCATCTGTAAATGCGCTAAAATTTCCTGTGATACCGGCAAATAAAATTCCAAGAAGTAACATTCCTACCCAAATATAATTCATCATTTTTATTTTGCCTCTTTTCCTATAAGATATCGCGTGCTATTAGAAATCCTATGCACTTAACTAAAAAAAAATGTTGTAAATTTCGAAACACTAGGCGATAATAAAATAAAGCAATACTACTTGACAAAATTTTTGAAAGAGAAATGGAGCAAAAAAAATGAATACAACAATTACTCTTGGCGATGCAGGTATGATATTAATTGGACTTGGAATTATCATTTTGTTATTTTACTGTATCGTATTCGTAAAAAACTTAATTCCCTCAGCCAAATCTTTGGCAAAAATTCTTCAAGATGTAGAGGTCGCTTCGGGTGTTGCTGCGGAAGGCGCAGAGGAAGCTAAGAAAATAGTAACCGATGTTAGTACCTCCATATCTCTAGTTTCTGATATATTAAAAAATAATCAAAGTACAATTTCGGCTGTAACGAATCTAACAAATGCTTTAGCTGCATTGAAAAACCTGTTAAATAAGCAAAAGAAATAACAGGTTGACTATTATTTTCCAAAATGTTAATATTAGGTATATCTTTTTTGGAATAGAATCTAGTAAGGGGGAATTATTATGAAAGCAACAGGCATTGTTCGTAAAGTTGACGAGTTGGGACGTATCGTACTCCCTATAGAATTAAGAAGAACTTTAAATATTGAAATCAAAGACCCAATTGAGATTTATGTAGATGGTGACTATATCTTATTAAAAAAATATGAACCAGCTTGCGTCTTTTGCGGTAATGCAAAAGAAGTTCAAAGAGTACATGATAAAAATGTATGTTCAAATTGCATTAAAGAATTAAAATCACTATAAAATTATAAAAAACTCGTTTTTAACGAGTTTTTTTATTTATTCAGTTCGCTCATAAATTTTTAGAATCTCTTTTGTATAAGTTCCGTCCTCTTTATAAACAAACAACATATCTTCAAATTTTAATTCCGGTTTTCCATATTTAACAAAATGAGTCAGTAAAATATTTGGTTTCTTTTTATAATTCGGGCAAACAAAACGGATATGTTTTGGTTCCAATCGATATTTTCTCCCTAATTGACATATATCTACCAAACGACTAGGGCGATGAACCAAATAAAAATCGCCCAATTCTCTTAAGAGATATGCGGCAGCTGAGATAAAATCTTCTAATCCGGCTGAAGTCTCGTGACGAGCAATTTTCTTTTCCTCATCTTCATTCTTTAAACCATCAACTTTACCCATATAAGGAGGATTAGACAATACCACATCAAAGCTCCCTTTTTCAAAATGCTTACTTACATTTAAAACGTCACTGTGTAGCATATGCAATCGATCTGACAATTGATTTAATGCAATATTTCTCAAACCACGCTGATAGGAATCTTCTTGAACTTCAACACCCCAGATATGTGAAGCTTCTGTTTTATGACTAAGAATTAAAGGTATAACTCCCGTTCCTGTTCCTAAATCACATACTCGGCTATTTTTTTTAACTTTCGCATAGGAGGCTAAAAGAACTGCATCGATTCCATAACAAAAGGCTTGTGGTTTTTGAATTAAACAAAGCTTTCCAAAACCAATTTCATCAATCCGTTCACCTTGCATTAACTGATTTAAATCGTCCATTATTAATCCTCTAATAATTCTTTAATTTCTTCCAATAAGGACGGGTCTATTTCTTCTTCCTTCTCCTTACGACGTTTCGTATCAACACGACGTATTTTTTCTTTTTTATAGAAATAAAAATCAGTAGAAAGTTTTTCAGGTTTATCTCCTGATTTTTCTTCAAGAATCAATCGAGTTTTAATTTTATTTTCAAGTATATTACAGTCTACTACCAGTGCCATACCATCATCAGTTTTAATACGCTCACCAATATCAGGCATACCCCGCTTCAGTTCGTTGTATACATCATTTTCAAATTTTAAGCAACACATCAAGCGACCGCAAATCCCGGAAATTTTAGTTGGATTTAATGATAAATTTTGTACCTTTGCCATTTTTATGGATACCGGTTCAAATTCAGGAAGCCATGAATGACAACAAAGAGCTTTTCCACAGCTTCCAATACCGCCCATCATTTTTGCTTCATCACGTACACCAATTTGTCTTAACTCAATACGCATTTTAAAGACGCTTGCTAAATCTTTTACTAATTCACGAAAATCAACTCGTCCATCTGCAGTAAAATAAAAAATTATTTTGCTATTATCAAACGTATATTCTACATCAATTAGTTTCATTACAAGCTTATGCTTATCTACCTTTTCCTGGCAAAGAGTCATTGCTCTTTCTTTTTTCTTTTGATTTTCTGCATGAACTTCCGCATCTCTCTCATCTGCCAGACGAATTATTTTCTTAAGAGGCTGAACAATTTCATCTTCATTTACCTCTTTGATATCTGCTGTCAAGGTACCATATTCCATACCGCGTGCAGTTTCTACTATAACATTATCTCCCTGTGAAAGTTCTAACCCGTCCGGGTCAAAATAATATACTTTACCGGCTGTTTTAAACCGTACACTTGCTACTTTTACCATATTCTCCTCCAGCCTTATGGCTTCTATTTTAAAGTTTCCAGCACCATATGATTTAGCGCATAAGAAACATTAATATTCTTTTTAAGTTGTTGCCTAGCGGCTTCAATTGCATCAATAATATGATAAATTTTATTATTATCATACATCTGCTTTATTTTTTTAAATTCTTCCATTCTTTGTTTGTCAATAATTAGTATTTGTTGATGATCATAAGGTGCTAGCATCAAATCACGAATCCAACCTTCTAATGCATCTAAAAAAAGATATGCTTTCTCTCTATTCTCTGTAAAAGGTTCCATTCCCTTAATAATTTTATAGAATGGACTGCCTTTTAAAAGGGACTCCCCAATATAGCCTGCACCCTCTCGATATTCTAAAACTTCACCCATATCATCAGAATTGAGATGAATAACTACGCATCGTGATAATATTGTTTTTACTAGATTTTCAATGTTTTCAGAAAGCAAAATAATGATAGTTCCGGGTGCTGGTTCTTCTAATGTCTTTAAAAAACGATTTTGCGCACGAAGTGTCATAGTATCAGCGTCATTTATAATTACAACATTTCGGTCACCTACATAAGGTTTCTTTTTTAGTCGACTTTGCAATTCTTCAATTGCTTCATCTTTAATACTGTTGCCATCTGCACAAACATATATAATATCTTCATGATTATCATGATCTATTTTTTTGCATGAAATACATTGGTCACATGCATCCGTTCCCGGTTGCTCACATAAGATGGCCTTAATAAAATTCTGAGCAAATTTTAATTTATCCATGCATTTTTCTGATTCAAAGATATATGCATGAGAAATCGTTTCATTTTTAATGGATTGCAGCAATCGTTGAATGACCTTTTCATTTCCTTTTATATCCTGTAACGCCATTGTATCAACCCTCTTCTTAAGCGACTAAGTTTATCTCTTGCTATTTGAAACCAATAAGGAATTCATATATTCACAAATTTCAATTCTTATTTCTTCAATGCTACGACCTGCATCAATACAAATAATACGCTCAGGGTATTGCTTTGAAAGCTCCATATATCCTCTGTATACTTCATTATGATATTCCATTTTTTCCAATTCTAAACGATCCTGCTCTCCTTCCTCAATCCGCGCTTTTCCAATATCCGGATTGAGCTTTAGTAAAAATGTTACATCCGGCAAGCAATCCCTTACGGCTATTTCATTTACAATTTTTACAGAATCTCCTAGTTTTCTTCCATACCCTTGATAAACAATACTTGAATCCATAAATCGGTCACAAATAACCATATGCCCTTGCTCCAGTGCAGGTTTAATTACTTGGCTTACATGCTGTGCTCTAGAAGCTGCATAAAGTAAAGCTTCTGTAACATAATCCATTTCTTGATTATTCTTATCTAAGATTATTTGTCTTATTTTTTCTCCAATTGGTGTCCCGCCCGGTTCTCTTGTTATTATGGCGTCATATCCATTGTTCTCCAAATACTTCTTTAATTCTTGTATCTGTGTTGTTTTTCCGGAGCCGTCTGGTCCTTCAAAGGTAATAAACAACCCTTTACTCATGCTGCTTCTCCTTAATGGTATCTACGATTTCTTTGTCTATACTCTTCAATGTGCTCGACTCTTCCCTTTTCCTTATTTCCTCTTTTATGGACTCGAATATATTCATCCAATAATTTCTCAAATAATACAAATGAAATACTCGCAATCGGAATGCAGAGAAGTATTACAAAAACAATTTTTATTATAGTCATTATCGTGCACCTTCTCTTCCTTTTAATTTTAACTTCGTTGTTTAACAGGATTCCATTGTACCAAAGTTAAGTATAGCATAAAAATGAACCCCAGCCAAATAAAATAAAGCGTTTACTGATTCACCAAAGCCCAATCCTTTTTAAAACGATCAATTCCAATCTCAGTTAATGGGTGATCAAACATTTTTTTTAATATCGTATAAGGAACAGTTGCAATATTGGCTCCAGCCTTTGCACAATCTGTTACATGAATTGTTGTTCGAATACTGGCGGCAATAATCTCTGTTTCAATACTGTGGATTGCAAAAATTTCTGCAATTTCTTGAATCAATTCAACCCCATTATTCCCTATATCATCCATTCTTCCAACAAATGGGCTCACATAAGATGCTCCTGCTCTTGCTGCGAGCAGCGCTTGGTTTGCCGAAAAGATTAATGTAACATTTGTTTTAATCCCTTCTTTCCTTAAAGCTGCAACTGCTTTTAGGCCTTCTATTGTCATAGGCACCTTAATAGTAATATTTTTATGGATGCTTGAAAGTTCTAAAGCTTCCTTAATCATCCCTTCACTATCGTCGCTTAATACCTCAGCACTGATTGGGCCATCAATAATAGCGGCTATTTCTCGTACAACCTCTTTGAAATCACGCCCCTCTTTTGCAATCAAGCTTGGGTTTGTTGTTACACCCGATAATATCCCCCAAGATGTAGCTTCCCTTATTTCCTCAACATTTGCTGTATCAATAAAAAGTTTCATAAACACCTCCGAAATCAATTATTTTCTCTATTTTATCAGTTGTATCTACTTATATCAAATCATTTTGATATGATACCTTACTATCCTTTTTAAAACTATGTAAAGAGAAACAGGAGATTAGAAAAACTAAAAATTCTGTACTAACAAAAGCAAACCATACACCATTCATTTTAAATATCATACTAAGGATTAATACACTAGGCACAAGCAAAATACAACTTCGCATAATTGATATTAACATTGCTTGTTTTGAATTCGATGTTGCACTTAAAAACGCTGTAGCCACAATATTTATTCCTGCAAAGAAATAACCTAAAAAATACACCTTTAATCCTTTGTTTGCAATATATGCAAGTATCTTGTCACATTCACTATTAAAGGCAGCGACAATCTGACCTGAAAAACAGAAGGCAGTTAAATAAATGAATAGCGACAGAGAAAAGGCAGCAATTATTCCATATTGTAAAATACATCTTATTGATTTTGTATCATTTTTTCCATAATATTCACTTGCCAAAGGCTGTATTCCCTGTGCAACTCCAGTAAAAACAGCAACGGCAATCAATGCTATATTGGCAATAATTCCATAAGCTGCAACTCCAGTGTTCCCTTCAATTCGCAAGATAACTAAATTAAAAGTAATCAGTGAAATTGCAGAAGCTAATTCTCCTATAAAAGAAGAAAATCCAAGTAAAATAATATCTATTATTATAGAAATACGTATTTTGCACTTATCGATACGAAATCCATTTTTCTTATTCAAAAAATGTAGCGAAAGAACGCACAAGCTAATAACCGGTGAAAGCCCAGTCGCAAAGGCTGCACCAAAGATACCCATTGATAAGGGAAACATAAATACATAATCCAATATTATATTTGAAAAACTGCTGATAAGCATCGCTGTCATTGATAGCTTTGGATTATTATCATTACGAATGAATGCAAGTAAAATATTATTTAATACAAAAAAAGGAGAAAAACTAAGGATAATTGTTAAATAGACTTTCGTTAATGGTAACGTGACTTTATCTGCACCAAGTCCTGCCGATAAAGGTGTAGTAAAAAAGATAGCTATTGTAACAAAAAATAATGAGACTAATGCACCAATCACTAAGGAATGTACGAAAATAGAGTTACTCTTTTTATTATTTGCATTATTTTTTAAAATAGAGAAACGTGTTGCACCTCCAATACCAATCATTAATCCTAGCCCTTGAAGTATACTAAAAATAGAAATACTAAAATTTAGCGCTGCTAATCCTGCGGTACCTAGTGATTTTGCAATGAAAAATGTATCTGCAAGAATATAACAGGATAATCCAATCATGCCGATAATATTGAGACTTACGTATTTAATAAAATTTTTTTTTAGATTATGCATAGTGCCTCCTATAGCAAAATAAGAAAAAAGAATATTTCCTACTGAGTACTCCTCCACTCATTTCATTTGCTTTGCTCTCCAGTTTTGCTTTGTATCTATATGAAAAAAGCGAACCTACTTTTGTAACTGGATCTTACGTTGCAAGATAAATATCAGAGGTTTACAACTGACTATGAATTATAATGTATCTTTTGTATCAACTAATCGCTTAGTCAGTTGCATAAGTTCGGGCCACGTTCTTTCAAAAACAAGAAAAAAGCAGCTCTTTTTCAAGAACTGCTCTCACTTAAAACTGGCAACGTCCTACTCTCCCAGGCAGCTGCCCGCCAAGTACCATCAGCGCAAAGGAGCTTAACTACTGTGTTCGATATGGGAACAGGTGTGACCTCCTTGCTATAGTCACCAGATTTTTTTGAAGGTTAGACAGTAAAATTCTAACAAACAAGTTTGTTGAATTTCTTGCACAAGTCTGTCATCCATTTAAATTCTTAAATGGGACAGGCTAATGTACCCTCAAAACCAAACAATGTAATCTTTTTACTTCTTACTTGAAACCATTGGTCAAGCGTTCGACCTATTAGTATCGGTCAGCTGAATATGTTGCCATACTTACACCTCCGACCTATCAACGTGATAGTCTCT
>JAYFPL010000215.1:0-4374 GCA_034927775.1 Anaerovorax sp.
TACCAGAGAATGGGGCGATGTTTTCATTAAAATCGGATAGATGATAAGCGAAATAAAAAAGCTAATCAAATATCCATTGTTTGTCATCCAATGAAGGGATGAGATTATTTTGCCTAAAATAGGCGGAATACATCCGCATAACCAAGAAAAAAAGGCTATATAATTAAAACCCTTTTTATACCAATAGCGTCCTTCTTCAGCTTGAAACAAAGACATAACATCCATATTTTTCTTTTTTACGATATAATAGTCAGCTAAAAATATACCTGCAATCGGAGCAAGCATAACTCCATAAAGTCCCAACCAATCATAAATAAAAACATTTCCGTCTTTCATGAATTGCCAAGGCTGCATAATCATTGCTAAAATTCCTGTAATAATAACACCAATTTTATAGGAGATTTTTTTTGGCGCTAAATTAGAAAAACCATTGGCAGGTGCAACAAAGTTTGCTGCAATATTTGTCGTTAACGTCGCAATAATAATTCCTGCAGCACCCAATACTGTAGCTACAGAGTTTGAGATCAGGGTAACTACTTCTGCTGGATCTGTGATCATAGATCCATCTGGAGTAATAAAGCTGGTCGCTGCGGTTACATAGGCACTGATCAATGCAAAAATACCCAAGGTAGTAGGCATTCCATATAATTGACCTAAAAATTGTGTTCTTTGCGATTTTGCATAACGAGAAAAATCCGGAATGTTTAAAGCCAGAGTTGACCAAAAAGCAAGATTACTAGTTAAACCAGCTGCAAATACTGCCCAGAAACCTCCACCTTCTGCTAGTTTTTCTTTATTCATCGGTAAGTTTAATATGTCCAGTGCTTCAATGTTTCCATGAGCTTTTGCAGCAAGAGTTGCCCAAATCAGAAGAGCGATGGTTAGGATTCCGAGAAATGGTGCACCCCATGATTCCAATTTTCTTATCCATTCAGGTCCACGATACGCTAATGAAATGTTAATACTCCAAAAAATAAAGCAAGTAACGAATAAAGTTGCTTGATTTCCAGAAAAATTAGGAATTAAAGTCATTAAAATTAAATGGAGCGCTTTGCCTCCGAACCATGTTTGAATTCCGACCCAACCACACCCTACAATACCACGAGCAATGGAGGCGATGTGAGCACCTCTTGGGCCAAATGCTAAACGGGCAAATACAGGGTAGGGAACCCCATATTTGGTTCCTGCATGAGAGTTTAATTGCATTGGGATTAATACAAGCAGGTTCCCAATGGTTACATTGATTAATGCAGCTAATGGAGATAATCCTAGAGCAACTAAACTTGCAGATAATGCGTAGGTTGGTAAACAAATAGACATACCAATCCAAAGGGATGAGACGTTGTAAGTTGTCCAAGTTCTTTGAGATATGGAAGTGGGTGCCAAATCACCATTGTAATACTTAGAGTCGATTAATTCCGCACGAGCGACATCAGTTAGTTCGTATAGTCCATTGTGTTCCCGTTGTGTATAGATAGACATAAATCCCTCCATGATTTTGTTCAATGATTGTTAAAATTCTATTTCCTTACTTGCAAAAAACTATTTATGAACAATTATATCATTATACATCATATCTATTTATTGTACTATTGTTTTTTTATTTATTCTTACTTCTTATTTCTTATTCTTGATCTGTATTATTCTTTTGAAGTCCCTTTAAAATCAATGATAGAAGATCTTCAATATTCCAATTTTTGGTTGAAATATCTTTTAGAATGTTCGGTATGCAATGTCGATTGTAAACATCATTATAAAATGCGATGGAACCAAAGATTCCAATTGTATACATTGAAGCATCTCCGTTTTGAAATTCACCGGAGGTAATCCCATTTGTAATTATATCTAGTAAGCAGTGATAACGATACTTCATAAAAAGCTCAAAGAGGCTTGATAATTCAACATTTTTAAATAATTCCATAATAAATAGATGAGGAGGAAGTTTTTTTGTATGACACATGTAGTGAGCAACATTTGCTTCAAACATTATAAAAGCTTTTAACTGTTCAGCAGCGCTTCTATTTTGATTTGCTTCTTTTACTTGTTCATAATTATTTTTATATTCATTAGATAGATAGTCAAAGAGGGCCATGAAGATGGCCTCTTTGCTTTCAAAATATTCATATACAGTTCCTTTTCCAATTCCTGCATGTTCTGCAATGTCAATAATTTTAGTATTTGCATAACCTTTTTCTATGAAAATATCATAAGTAGACTCTAAAATGAGTTCTCGTTTTTGTTTTTTCCTTAGTTTCATTGGTAAATCCGCCTTTTTTAGTTTTGGAGAGGATTTTGATTTTCATCTTTATTCCATTCCTCTTCTAAAGCTCTTATTTTTTCAGCTCGCTGTTCTTTTTTAACAGTGGCTTTTTTCTTACGATCGTCATTAATCGAGTACAGTACCGGGATTAAGATCAGAGTGACAAGTGTAGAACCTAGTAAACCTCCGATAATGGTGGTACCCATTGGTGCAAGCATTTCACCGCCATCACCAAGTCCTAATGAAAGTGGAATCATACCAACGCAGGTAGTGATTGTAGTCATTAAAATAGGACGAAGTCTGGTTCTTCCGGCTAATGCAATCGCTTCATTTCTTTCCATCTTTTTTTCATTTAATTTTATAAACTCAATTAATAGTATTGAATTGTTAACAACAATACCGATTAACATAATTAATGCAATGAAAGCTGGCATTGAGAGTCTCATTCCTGTAATGAATAAAGCTAAGAAGGAACCAGACATAGCGAATGGAATAGCCATCATTACAACGATTGGAAGAATCAATGATTCAAATTGTGCAGCTAAAAGCATATATACGAGTAACGTAGAAGTAAGTAATGCAAGAAGCAAGGAACCGAATGCTTCAATCATTTCTTCTTGCTGTCCTCCGTTATCATAGGAATAACCATCCGGAAAAGGATAATTTTCAACAAGTTTCATTACATCTTTAGAAACAGAACCCAAATCTTTTCCTTCAACGGATATATCAAGTGTTACCGTTCTTTCTTGGTTGGTATGATTGATAACAGATGGAGAATTGTCGTATTCAAAAGTGGCGATTTCTCCTACCGGAACCGTTTGACCGGAATTTCCTTTAATTAGTATTTGTTTCATATTGTCAAGACTTTTTTGGTAAGTATCGTTTAAGGAAAGATTAATTTCTATTTCTTCCCCGTTTAATTTTAGTTTTGTTGCTGTACTTCCTGATAAGCCAGATTTTAAATCATTGGCTAACTGAAATGCAGTCACTCCATAATGAGCAGCGGTACTTCGGTTCAGCGATACGCGAACTTCTGGGTTTCCCTCAGTCACTCCCAACAAAGCTTCAGAAACGCCTTCTACCTTATTAATATCTACAAGTAAATCATTTCCGATTTGCTCCAATACTTCTAATTCAGTTCCGCTGAAAGTTAATGACATATCTGAACCGCCCATCATCATTCCGGTTGAAGAGGATTCCGTTACTTTAATATCTGAGCCAGAAAAATCATTTAATTGATGTCTTACATCTTTTACAATTTCTGCGGTACTGCGCTTTCTCTTATTTTTATCGACTAATGTTACATTAATCGTAGTTGTACTTGAGGAGCTTCCCAGAAAATCAGAAGAAGCAATGTCTACAGCACAGTGTTCCATTTCAGGAATGTTTAGAAGATAGTGTTCCATTTTAGATGCAATTTTATCACGATCTTGCAAGCTTGTTCCATAAGGACTTTCTATTGTAACAGAAAAACTGCCTTCGTCGGAATGAGGGATTAATTCCATACCTACAAGTCCGACCAGAATTGAGGATGAAATAAAAATAATGACACAAACGATACAAGTACGCTTTCTATTTCTTAATGCCCATCGAATGACTCTTTCGTAGTACTTTGTAAGTGATTCTATACCACGGGTGAAGTAAGGAAGAATTCGAAATTTATACCGATGCTTTCCAATGCGCAGATAGGTGATATGCAAACTTTTTTGTAAAATTCTCGAACAAAGCATTGGGACTACCGTCAATGATACAAGTAAAGATGCAATTAACGCAAAAATAATGGTATAACAAAAATCGCGAAACATCATTGCGGAAATACCACCACTTAAAGCAATCGGGAGATATACGACTAAGCTGGTAAGTGTGGAAGCAATAACGGCGGTATATACTTGTTTACTGCCGACAATGGCAGCTGCTTGCGGGTCATCCATTTCATGGTTTAAACTATATATATTTTCCAATACAACAACGGAATTATCTACAAGCATACCAACTCCAAGAGTCAAAGCACACAGGGTAATCATATTTAAAGTAATCCCCATAAAGTGCATTAAAGCAAATGTAGCAAGGAAAGAAGAAGGTATAGATATTGCAATTACCATTGTAGAACCAAA
>JAYFPL010000160.1:0-8928 GCA_034927775.1 Anaerovorax sp.
ACAGGGCGTAGTGTTATTACTTCACAAAATCATGGATTTGCAGTCAACGCAGAGAGCATTTTGTTGACAGGGATGGAAATCACACATATTAACTTAAATGATCGTACAGTCGAAGGTATGAAGCATCAAAGCTTACCAGTATTTTCGGTTCAGTTTCATCCAGAGGCAGCTCCGGGACCAAATGACAGCTCCTACCTTTTTGACCGTTTTCTAACACTCATGAAAGGAGGCACTTTACATGCCTAAAAATCCTAATTTGAAAAAAATCAGTATACTCGGCTCCGGACCGATGGGTAGTGGACAGGCTGCTGAATTCGACTATTCCGGTACTCAAGCATGCAAGGCCATTCGAGAAGAAGGCATTGAAACGGTATTGGTCAACAGTAATCCTGCTACCATTATGATGGATCCGGGAATTGCAGACAAAGTTTATTTGGAACCATTAAAAGCGGAATTTTTAGAAAAAATCATTGAAAAAGAGCGACCAGATGGAATCTTAGCCGGTTTTGGCGGTCAAACGGCACTGAATCTTGCTATGGACCTCGCAGACAGGGGCACGCTCAAAAAATACAACGTGTCCCTGCTGGGCGTCAATCAGCAGAGCATTCAGAAAGCAGAGGATCGGGATGCCTTTAAACAGCTCATGCTCGAGATTGACGAGCCCGTTCCTCCAAGCATCATAGCCACAAGCTTGGAGGAATGCGAGGTCTTCGCTGAGGAAGTCGGTTATCCATTGATTATCCGACCTGCCTATACGCTTGGAGGTACCGGCGGTGGATTTGCAAAAAATAAAGAAGAATTAATAGTACAATGTCAAATCGGAATGGAGAACAGCAGTATCGGGCAAATTCTTCTGGAAAAATCAGTAGCGGGATGGAAAGAAATTGAATACGAAGTGATGCGAGACGCAAAAGACAACTGTATCATCATCTGTAATATGGAAAATTTTGATCCGGTCGGTGTTCACACCGGAGACAGCATTGTCGTGGCTCCTTCTCAAACACTTCGAGACACGGAATACCAAATGCTGCGGAATGCTTCCTTAAAAATCATTCGCAGCTTAAAAATCGAAGGCGGCTGCAACATTCAGTTTGCTTTAGACCCAAAAAGCAGCCGCTACATTGTTATTGAAGTAAACCCAAGAGTGAGCCGTTCCTCTGCACTTGCTTCCAAAGCTGCCGGTTATCCAATTGCAAAAATTGCTGCAAAAATCGCACTCGGCTACAGTCTCGATGAATTGAAAAACTATGTTACAGGTGACACCAGTGCTTGTTTCGAGCCAGCTTTGGATTACTGCGTTGTAAAATTCCCGACTTGGCCATTTGATAAATTTCAAACTGCTTCAAGAAAATTAGGAACCCAAATGAAAGCAACCGGTGAAGTTATGGCAATCAGTAATTCCTTTGAAAATGCACTGCTGAAGGCTCTGACCTCTTTTGATAATAAAAACGATGGACTACGTATTCCATGGATTCAGGAACTTTCCTCCGAAGAACTTTGGGAAAAGCTATCTATTCCAAACGATCAACGTATTTATGTCTTAGCGGAAGCACTTCGCCGTAACATTTCTATTAATGACTTGCATGAAAAGACTCAAATAGACCCTTGGTTCTTAAATGGGTTAAAACGAATTACCGATATGGAGCGAAATCTGGCCACTTCTCCCCTTACACCAAAGTTGATGCTCGAAGCGGAAGCTATGGGTTTTACTGATCAAGAAATCAAAGACCTATCAAAGGTACACCGTTCCGCAATGCAGGATATAAGAATTTACAATGACATTTTTCCGGTATATAAAATGGTCGATACCTGCAGTGGAGAATTTGAGTGCCGTACACCTTATTATTATTCTTGTTTTGATAAAGAAGATGAAAGCCGAATCAGTAATCAAAAAAAGGTACTCGTTATTGGATCGGGGCCAATTCGGATCGGTCAGGGCATTGAATTTGATTACTGCTGTGTACATGGAATTTGGGCATTGCAAAAAGCTGGCTATGAAGCCATTATGATTAACAATAATCCAGAAACCGTCAGTACTGATTTTGATACTTCAGACAAGCTTTATTTTGAATCTTTACATATGGATGATGTCATGAATGTCATAAAAAAAGAACGTCCAGAAGGTGTTATTGTACAATTTGGCGGTCAAACCTCACTTAATTTGGCACAACGTCTCGCCGAACGAAGCATTCATATTCTAGGAACAAGCTATACATCCATTGACCTTGCGGAGGATCGAGAAAAGTTCAGTCGACTTTTAGCCGAGTTAAATATTCCGACTCCAAAAGGATTTGCCATTACGACGATGCAAGAAGCCTTTACCGCAGTCAAACAACTAGAATACCCATTAGTGGTACGCCCTTCCTATGTTATTGGCGGGCGGGCAATGCAGGTTGTATATAATGACTTGGAACTTGAAAAGTATTTAAAGGAAGCTGTATCACTTTCCACAGAGCATCCAGTGCTGATTGACCGCTATATTCAAGGAAAAGAAATTGAAGTCGATGCAATCGCAGACGGCGATGACATTCTTATCCCGGGAATCATGGAACACATTGAAAAAACAGGGGTTCATTCCGGCGATAGTATTTCTGTATATCCTCCTTATACACTCTCTGAAAAAGTGATAAATACCTTAACCAATTATACAAAAAAAATCGCAAAGGCATTAAATGTAAATGGACTCATCAACATTCAATACGCATGCGACGGCGAAGAAATCTATGTGATTGAAGTAAATCCTCGTGCATCCCGAACGGTTCCGATTTTGAGTAAGGTTACCGGAATTCCGATGGTACAGCTTGCAGTCAACGTCATGCTTGGAGACAAATTAAAAAACATGGGATTCGGCACTGGTCTTGCAGTAAACCAAACACTCCATGCGGTAAAGGTACCCGTTTTTTCCAGTGAAAAGCTAACTGACATGGATGTTGCACTGGGACCAGAAATGAAATCAACCGGAGAAGTATTGGGTCTTGACTCAGAATTTTCACATGCTGTTTACAAAGGCTTTGCAGCCTCAGGTGTCCTCATTCCAATCAAAGGAAATCTATATATTTCTTTAAGAGACAGTGAAAAAACACAAAACTCCATCGCTCTTCTAAAAAAATATTGCGATTGTGGCTTTTCCATCTTTGGTTCCAAAGGAACCGTAGAATATCTGAATCAAAATAAAATACAATCATCGTCTTTAAAAGAAGAAGATGTATTGTGGGGGATACAAAACAAAAACATTCATCTCGTTGTAAATGTGCCGGAACACATAAATGATCCGGAAAGCCAGGCTTTTCACATCCGTAGAAAAGCAACTGACTACCGTGTTCCTGTGCTTACCTGCATGGATACAGCAAAAGCCTTTCTCCTTGCTATTCAAATTGAACAGCAAAAGGAGGAAACGACTTCAATAAAGGTGAAATCTTTAGAGGAATACTTGCAATAAGAAGTAAACCAAATCATTTATGCTGAATCTTGATTCCGCTTCTTTTATCTGATAAAAGAAAAATGACTTATGAATTAGCTTTTGGCGGTTTGCTTCCATAATATTGGTAATAACATGTTTCAATTCTTCCATTATAGAGCTTACGCCGGCGATCTGCTGGTTTCTCACGGAATTGTGTTTCAAACTCTTTATCAGAAGTGACCAAATATAAGGACCATGTAGGATTTTTTACAAAGAACTTCTGCAGGTCCTTGTAGATTTTTTGGATGTCTGCTTTTTCACCAATTCTTTCCCCATAAGGAGGATTTCCTATCATTATCCCATATTCTTCCGTTGCTGTTACTTTTGCTACCGGCTGCACTGAAAATGCAATGCAGTCATCTACACCGGCCTCTTCTGCATTTGCTGTTGCCGCCTTTATTGCGGTCGGATTGATATCTGATGCTAAAATTCGTACCTCTGCATCATAATTAATTGCAGAAAATGCTTCTTTGCGTTCTTCCTTCCACAATTCTTTTTTAATGGTTGGCCATTGTTCCGCTGCAAATTTCCGTTGTAGACCTGGTGCAATATTGCGTGCCAGCATCGCTGCTTCAATTGCAATGGTCCCAGAACCGCAAAATGGATCAACAAGGAGTCTGCCTTCCTTCCAAAAAGATAGCTGAACCATGGCAGCTGCTAAGGTCTCTTTGATTGGAGCTGCTACATCCTTAATTCGATACCCACGTTTATGCAAACCAGCTCCACTCGTATCAATCGTAATGGTTACCCGATCCTTTAGTATCGTAACCTTAACCGTGAATTCAGCACCTGTTTCTGAAAACTGTTCACAAGCATAGGTCTCTTTTAGTTTTTCTACAATCGCCTTTTTTACAATCGACTGACAAGCCGGTACACTGTGCAGCTTTGACTTTACAGAGGTACCTGTTACGGTAAACCTGCCATCTTCCGGAATCCACTCTTCCCAAGGAAGTGCCTTTGTTTGCTGGAATAATTCTTCAAAAGACTCTGCTTTAAACTCTCCCATTTTTAAAAGAACACGATCGGCGCACCTCAGCCAAAGGTTTGATTTTACAATCGCTCTTTCATCTCCCATATAAGTGATTTTTGCATCTTCAGATTTTAAAACTTTAAATCCCAAAGCTTCAATTTCTCTTTTTACCACCGACTCTAACCCAAAGGTTGCGGTTGCAATTATTTCTAATTTTGCCAAAAAATAATTCCTCCTATAAAAAACTGCCTCAAAACAGCAAATAATATTACGCTACTTTGAGACAGCTTTGATTCAATGATTCAACGATTTTACAATTCAACTATTACTGCATTAAATAAAAGGTTTTTTACGATTCATGGAGTTGTTTTGAATGGCATCCATTGAATTTAATGCCTTTCCTGTTCCAATCGCAACGCAAGATTTCGGATCCTCTGCAATAATAACGGGAATTCCGGTTCTTTCTTGAATTCTGCGATCAATGCCGTAAAGCAAAGCGCCGCCTCCCGTAATATAAATTCCACTGTTGCTGATATCCGCTGCCAATTCCGGTGGTGTACGTTCCAAAACAGCATGTGCTGTTTCACAAATCACTTGAAGAGGCTCGTCCAACGCTTCCATCATTTCTTTGGATGTAATTTCCACAGATTTTGGAAGTCCTGTTACTAAATCTCTTCCACGGCATTCTTTTACAACGATATCCTCGCGTGGATAAGCCGTTCCGATGGTCATTTTCATTTCTTCAGCAGTACGTTCTCCAATGTACAGCTTGTGCTCTTTTCTCATATACTTAATGATGTATTCGTCAAACTTATCACCAGCAACCTTTACGGAAGAACTGGTTACAATACCTCCTAAAGAGATGACTGCCACATCGGTTGTACCGCCACCGATATCGATAACCATTACACCATCCGGTTTAGAAATGTCAAGTCCTGCACCAATGGCTGCGGCTACCGGTTCTTCCATAAGAAATACGGCTTTACCGCCTGCTTGTGTTGCAGCTTCCCGAACCGCTCTTTTTTCAACTTCAGTTACACCGCTTGGTACACAAACCATAATTCTTGGTTTAAAGAAGCGACTGTTTCCACAAGTTTTTCGTATAAAATATTTTAACATTCTTTCGGTTACATCATAATCGGAAATGACTCCATCACGCAGCGGACGAACCGCTACAATGTTGCTTGGAGTTCGTCCAAGCATCTGACGTGCTTCTTCTCCAACCGCCAAAATATCATTTGTATCTCGATTGATTGCAACAACGGATGGTTCATTAAGAACCACACCTTTACCTTTTATATAAACCAAGACGTTTGCTGTTCCAAGGTCAATACCCACTTCATCTGTAAATGCCAATTTCATTCCTCCCTTGCCTTTACACGTTTCCCATTTTCGTGCTTGCCCAATTATTATATCTATTATTCCGCTAAATTTCAATTTATATTTTCACTTCTATCTGATTTTTACTTTGCCCCTTTTTTCAGAAAATCTCACCAATTTCAGAAAAAAGAATATTATTTTTTCCTAACCAAGCTTTCATATAAAAATCGAATTCGTCACAACGAGTCCTTTTTGCGCATATAATAAATGGAGTCCGTGAGAGGAGGTTAACTTAATGCCTATTATTCCGCTTCTTGTCGGGTATCTCGTCGGCACCCGCTGTGGTTCAAATTCTTGCAGATGCTGCTCTAATCGATGCGACTGTGTTTGTCGATGCCGATGCTGTCACAGACGTTAATATAATAAAATAAAAATAATAATATAGTGAAACAATAAAACATTTATAACTAATGAAAATTAATATTTGAATCACAAAAGATTAAAAAATGATATTAGTTTAGTAAAAATTTCCTGCAAATACCTGTTTTTACCACGAAAAGCTGTCTATCCAATAAGGATATGATGGCTTTTCTGTTTTTATGCACCATTTTTTTTTGAAAGCATAGAATAATTTTGAGGCTGGTAACAGCCAATTTCTATTATAGAAAGGAGCTTCTATCGTGGATGATTTTGCACTAAGATTTGGTGAAATTACACTAGAGCACAATTATGATGCCCCAGTTTTTACGACCGTTAACGGGAATTTGCCATTAAATCAATTACCTTTGGCAATGGCATATGTTCCTATGCAAGTGTGGAATGGTACCTACGAAGGTCTTCGAGCTTTCGAACGCGGAACCATTTTTCCTGATTTAGATTTGCCATTCAGCGGAACAGGAGTGAAATAGTAAAGCTATGACAGAACAAGAAAATTTAATGAGACGGCTACAAATACAGGATTTTGTAATAACCGATATTAATCTGTATTTGGATACGCATCCTACGGATCAGACAGCGCTCGATTATTACAAGAAATATCGTGACTTAAGAAATCAAACTTTAACAGCGTATATCAAACAATTTGGTCCAATTACTCCAGAAGACGTTTATGCGGATAGCTGGACTTGGGTCGAATCGCCTTGGCCATGGGAAGGATGTGTATAAGAATATGTGGACGTATGAAAGAATGTTACAATACCCGGTTAATATTAAAAAGCCGGATGCACGTGCAGCAAAAATTATCATTACACAATACGGTGGACCGGATGGAGAACTTGGCGCATCCATGCGTTATCTTTCCCAAAGATTTTCGATGCCGTATCGGCAGGTTGCCGGTATACTAAATGACATCGGTACCGAAGAGCTGGCTCACTTAGAAATGGTCAGCACGATCGTACATCAATTGACACGCGATCTTACCCTTGAAGAAATTAAGGAACAAGGCTTTGAACCTTACTTTGTCGATCATACGGTCGGCATCTATCCGCAATCCTCCTCAGGTTTGCCATTCAGCGCCGGAGCCTTCGCTTCTAAGGGAGATGCCATTACCGATTTAGTGGAAGATATGGCGGCAGAACAAAAAGCCCGTACCACTTACGACAACATCCTACGCCTCGTGGATAATCCTGAGGTTATTGATCCTATTCGTTTTCTGAGAGAACGTGAAATCGTACATTTCCAGCGTTTCGGTGAATCCTTAAGGATTGTACAGGATAAGTTGGATGAAAAGAACTTCTATGCAATCAATCCAGAATTCGATTTAAGACCAAGAGATCGTTGCAAATAAAACGTTATTGTAAAATAAATGTGAACACTGATAAAAGCCTTCTTAAAAGATTTATATTTTTTAGAAGGCTTTTTTATATAAATTTCTATCAATCCTCCACTTTATATTTTTAATTCTCAAATTATTCTGTCAACAAATTCCCGAACAGCCATAGTATCCCCTCCTTAAAAATGCTATAATATTTTATTATAGCTAATTTTATTATTACTAATAGGAGGTATTGCCTTGAAGATAGAAATGAACTCTCTAAATGTTCCTATTATGTGGTATCAAAAAGAGCAGCATGAATTTTCCGGAAATCAAACATTTTTAGAAGAATTTGCAGGACCGGAAAATCAAATTTTGTTGCAAGAATTAATTGAATCCAGTTATGAACCCATCCATGCCAAAGAGCATTCCTTTAAAAAATTTATTAGAAAAGAAACAGAATACCTTCTTCTTATTCTACCTAACCTTATAGATTCTCAGACGTTTTTCTTTTTCTTAAATACATCTAACAAGGAGAATATATTTTCTCAGCTAAATTACACCAAAAAATTAGAAAATAATTATTATAAAATTCTAGAAAGTATTTATGATGACTTTACTATTATTGATAAAGATGGAATCATAGAAAAAGTTTTGCCTAATTTTGAATCTGTCTATGGCATTCCGTCAGAAGAAGCCATCGGCTCAACTATTTTTGAAATGGAACATCGTAAGATATTTAATCCTTGTATTTCAGCACGTGTGATGAAATCAAAAAAACCAGAAACCATGTTACAAGTAACAAAAAATAATAAATATCTAATGTGTGCCGCAATTCCAATTTTTTCCGATAATAATGAACTTGAAAAAATAATCAGTTATACCAGAGACGTAGAGAAATATGAATTATTAGAAGAGGAACACCGTAAATTACAAGATACAATGACTTCTTATCTCGTGCAATTAGAACAATTAAAACAAGAATACAAAAAAAATTCTAAAATTATAGGTGTAAGTCAAAAAATAAAAAATTTAATTCATACCGCTATGAAGGTAGCAAAATTTGATGCAACTGTTTTTATTAATGGGGAATCCGGCGTCGGTAAAAACATGTTAGCTGATCTGATTCATACGAGCAGCAAACGTGCTGATGCACCTTTCATTTCTATTAATTGTGGAGCGATTCCCGAACATCTCCTAGAATCAGAATTATTCGGCTATGAAAAAGGAGCCTTTACCGGTGCTGGACAAGCCGGTAAAGCTGGTCTCATCGAACTAGCTGACCACGGTACTCTGTTTTTAGATGAAATTTGTGATTTGCCGCTCCATATGCAAGTAAAACTTTTAAAAGTCATTCAAGAAAAAAAGGTAATACGAGTTGGTGGGGTTGTTGAAAAAAGCATTGATTTTCGTCTTATCGCAGCA
>JAYFPL010000093.1:0-44564 GCA_034927775.1 Anaerovorax sp.
AAACTGTGGCAATACACTCCTTTAAATAGTCAAAGCTATAGAAAAAATAAAAAGTCCACAGTGTTACTATTGATTATATCAAAGTTGAAAAAGAAAGGAGAGTATTGATGTATTTGTTTGTAAATACATCATACAAGAAAACTATGAGCGAAGTAAGAAAAGTCATACAAGTTGAAGAGCGAGTGCCGTTAGCACAAGGTATTCCGCTTAGCATCCAGCATTTATTTGCAATGTTCAGTGCATCTGTATTAGTACCGGCAATCTTTCAAATTAATCCCGCTATTGTATTATTGATGAATGGTATCGGTACTCTATTATTTATAACAATCACCCAAGGCAAAGCACCCGCCTATTTAGGTTCCAGCTTTGCTTTTATTTCGCCAACTTTATTAATTATGGCAAACCCAGACCTCGGATATAGATACGCATTAGGCGGTTTTATCATCTCCGGAGGCCTTTTTTGTATCGCCGCAATTATTGTAAAATTTTTCGGAACAAAATGGATCAATGTACTTTTGCCGCCTGCTGCAATGGGTCCAGTCATTGCACTCATCGGCTTAGAACTGGCCGGTACTGCCGCAGGTATGGGCGGTTTGATATTAGATCCTGCAAATGGTTATACAGCGATTAACCCTAAGTATGTTGCTGTATTTATCATAACCTTAGGGACTGCGGTATTTGGTTCTGTCCTATTCCGTAAATTCTTTGCAGCCATTCCTGTTCTGATTGCCATTATAGTTGGTTACATCGCCTCCTTCTTCCTTGGCATCATCAATTTTGAACCAATTAAAACCGCTTCTATGTTTGCATTACCTAACTTTCAATCTCCGGCATTCAATTTAAGTGCGATTATGATCATTTTACCAGCGACCTTGGTTGTCGTTTCCGAACACATCGGTCACCAGCTTGTAACGGGTAAAATCGTAGGAAAAAACTTAATTAAAGAACCAGGTTTACACAGAACTTTACTGGGAGACGGACTCTCTACCATGTTATCCGGCTTCTGTGGTTCAGTTCCAACAACCACTTACGGTGAGAATATCGGCGTTATGGCAATGACAAAGGTTTACAGTGTTTATGTTATAGGCGGAGCAGGCATCTTCTCTATTTGCTTGGCCTTTATTGGTAAGGTTGCAGGCGCGATTCAAACGATACCAACTCCGGTTATGGGTGGAATCAGCTTCCTTCTTTACGGAATGATTGCAGCTTCCGGTCTTCGTCTTTTGGTTGATGAAAGAGTTAACTATGATCGTTCCAGAAATCTCGCTCTATCCTCGGTTGTATTCGTTACCGGTCTTTCCGGTGCCTTCATTCAAATCGGAGAAGTACAGCTTAAGGGTATGGCATTGGCTACCATCGTTGGTATGGTACTCAGCTTAATCTTCTATGTCATTGATCGTTTACACCTTGCAAATGATATGGAAGTACCGGATGGACAACCTCAAACCTTTGGCCCTGAAAATTTAAAATAAATTTTGTTTTATATAATGAGGTGACTCGTGCAGAGTCACCTTATTTTACGCCCTTCCCTTATTATAAATCTCTTAAAGCATGAACAATTTCTGTCTTTTTAATAGATCTTTCATCCTTACTTTTTAGTATTTTACCAGGTACTCCTGCAATAATCATATTTTCTGGTACATCTTTAATGACTACTGCACCTGCAGCCACAACGGCCCCCCTACCAATATGAACTCCCTCCAGCACAACTGCATTAGCACCAATTACAACATTATCCTCAATCACAACCGGAATTGCACTTGGTGGTTCAATTACACCAGCAATGACTGCCCCCGCTCCAATATGACAATTTTTCCCGATAACAGCACGTCCACCAATCACGGCATTCATATCGACCATAGTACCTACGCCTACGACTGCTCCAATGTTTATAACTGCCCCCATCATAATAACAGCATTGTCCCCAATCTCTACCTGACCACGAATAATTGCACCCGGTTCAATACGTGCGTTTATATTTCTTTTATCCAATAAAGGAATGGCTGAATTACGAGAATCATTTTCCACAATCATATCCTCAATCTGATCTTTGTTTTTTTCTATAATAGGGGAGATTTCTTCCCAGTCTCCAAAAATGATGCGATCATCAAGTCCGAACACTTGACAACCAGGAAAAGTGATTGTTTGATAACCCTCTCGTTTTTTTTCTTTTAAAAACACCTTAACTGGCGTTTTCTTTTTCGATTCTTGGATAAATTTAATGATTTCACGTGCTTCCATTTATCATTCATTCCTTTCAAATAAAACATCATTCATATCGTACAACCCTGACTGTTTTGATAAAATAAACCTTGCTGCTTTTAAAGCTCCTTTTGCAAAAATTGAATTAGAATGTGCCTGATGAGAAAATTCTAATATCTCATCCTCTCCTGCGTAAATAATATTATGTTGTCCGGCAATCGCCCCGCCCCTTATCGAATGCACACCAATTTCATTACCCCGTCTTACGTTCCCACTTCTGCCATAAACTAATTTATACGTCTGGCTTTCATTTAATGTTTCTAAAAGCATTTTAGCAGTTCCACTCGGAGAATCCAGCTTTGTATTGTGATGCATTTCTACCAGCTCCATATCAAACTCTTCCTTCAGAATCGGAGTAATCTGCTTTAGTACCCTCTGCAAAACAGTAATTCCTAAAGAAAAATTGGATGTATAGACAATTGGAAGCTTCTGTGCGCATTTTATAATCTTTTCCTTTTGTTCTTCACGATAGCCTGTCGTTCCTAAAACCAATGGAATAAAACGAGCAGCTGCATACTCAATAATAGAATCGAGGCGATCTGGATGGCTAAAGTCTATAATAACAGACGGTGTTTCTAAAATTTCATCAAACGAATCATAGCATTTTTCATTCTCTCTTTGTTTCGTTATAACTCCTATCAGAGTCATATCCTCAGCCTCTTCAATTTTCATACTGACCATTTTTCCTGTTTTCCCTGCACCTACCAATACTACTTTAATACGACTTCCATTATTTTTGTTTTTCATGATGCCTCCTTATTGATATCTAATACCGACATTGTTTTTTGTAACTTTTCTCTTGATTGTTCTTCCATGCTGCAAAGTGGAAGACGATATCCCCCAACATTCATTCCAAAATAATTCATAGCTTCTTTAATCGGGATAGGATTTGTTTCAATAAATAGAGCATTAATAAAGTCAAGGTACTTCAATTGCATCTGTCTGGCTAATTCAATATTACCCTTTAAGTATGCATCCACAATCTGATGTGTCTCTGTCGGCAGAATATTTGCCAGCACCGAAATTACACCTGACCCTCCAAGGGATAGAATCGGAACAATCATGTCATCATTTCCTGAGTATACCGTAAAATTAGAATTAATTAATTTTGAAATACAGCTTACAAATCCAATGTCGCCACTCGCTTCTTTAATTCCTACAATGTTTTTATGTCTGCTTAATAGCTCTACCGCTTCTACCGTTAAAGAGCATCCGGTTCTCCCAGGTACATTATAGAGAATCACCGGAATCGAAACTGCATCTGCAATCTCCGTAAAATGAGATATCATGCCGGCTTTATTGGTTTTATTGTAATATGGTGTAATTACAAGAAGTCCATCTGCCCCCATCGCCTCATACTTGAGACTATCTTCTTTTGCTTGCAACGTATTATTTGATCCACTTCCTGCAATAACTGGTATGCGATGGTCTGCTACTTCAATCACAGTTTTTAGAATTTTATCTTTTTCCCTTATAGTCAACGACGGCGATTCTGCCGTTGTCCCTAATACGACGATGCCATCCGTTTTCTTCGTAATATGCCATTCTACCAATTCAATCAATTTTGCGTAATTTACGCTTCCATCCTCATAAAAAGGTGTAATTAAAGCAACCATTGATCCGCGAAACATTCTCATAATCTCACTCCTAATCTTTATCATTTCACCATTGTTATCCCCCTAAACCATAAATGTAAAAAAAAAATCAACAAGGTATCCCTTGTTGACGTAAAATTTTTTTGAATGAACCTTTAAAAATATAAAGTACATCAAAATTACGGTCATTAAGGATAGCACAACTACTTTCGTAGACAGTCTTACAGCTATTGACTATAAGCCCACCATAGATTTACGCCTAAATCTACAGTTCGGCGAAGGATACCTCCAACATAAATCATTGCCCGCCGGCGATTTACATCTTCTTTTACTCCGCTCCTCTATCAACATTAATGTTGCTAGTTTACTTGGTATCAAGAAAAAAATCAAGCCTTTTTTTAAGATTTTTTATTTTTCTTCTTTCTTCATAAAATGATTTGTTTTTTTATAATTTTATAAAAGAGTGATTGACGAATCGTTTTATCTGTTTTATAGTGTCTCTTAATATTTATCAATATAGAAATAATTGATTGAAAAAATTGACAGAAATGGAGGACCTACATGAAAAATGACTATTTTATACCTTTTTATTCCAAATATGATTTGACCTTTAACAAAGGTCTAGGATCGTGGCTATATGACGATGATGGTAATGCCTATCTGGATTTCATTTCCGGAATAGCTGTAAACACTCTTGGTCATTGCCATCCTGCTTTAGTGGAAACCATTCAAAAACAAAGTAACACTTTAATGAATATTTCAAATTATTTTTGGAATGATACCGTTTCGAATTTAGCCAAACGCCTTAGTGAGCTTACCGGTCTCTCAAAGGTATTTTTCTGTAATAGCGGTACAGAAGCAAATGAAGCAGTAATTAAAATTGCCCGAAAATATGGAAGCAGCATTTCGCCAAGTAAAAAGAAAATAATCTACATGAAAAACTCTTTTCATGGCCGTACATTGGGTTCTCTTTCAATTACCGGTCAAGAAAAATATCAGAAAAAATTCCGTCCGCTCCTAGAAGACGTAGAAGAGGCTATTTTTAATGATTTAAAAAGTGTAGAGGCACTTATGAATGATTCTGTGTCTGCTGTCATATTAGAGCCAATCCAAGGAGAATGCGGTGTCATATCTGCAACCGAAGAATTTATAATCGGCATACGAAAGCTATGCGATCATTATAATGCACTGCTTATTTTTGATGAGGTGCAAAGCGGAATGGGAAGAAGCGGACACCTTTTTGCGTACCAATATTTTAATGCAAAACCAGATCTGATTTCCATTGCGAAAGGACTCGGTGGTGGTTTTCCTATCGGCGCTGTTGCTGCATCAGATAAAGCAGCAAATTGCATTGAACCGGGTGATCACGGAAGTACATTTGGAGGAAATCCATTAGCCTGTGCATGTGGACTTACCATCTTAGAACAATTAGTCGATAACCACATTCTTGCTGGAGTTAATAAAAAAAGCAATCAACTGGTTGCAAAATTAAAAGAATTGCAAAAATCATATCCCCTTATTCAAGAAATTCGTGGAAAAGGATTGCTTCTTGGGGTGCACATGAAACATTCCTCGAAAGAAATCATCAAAAAATGTATGGATCAAAAACTTCTGCTTGCCGGAAGCAGCAATGAGACGATACGCATTCTTCCACCCCTAACCGTTTCCGAAGAGGAAATCAATTTATCCATGAATCGTTTTGAAACTGTACTGAAACAATTTAAATAAAATAATAAATAAAAAAGGAGCAAATCAAACTGCAATACAACAATTTGTCTGCTCCTTTTTTCCATGTCGCTTTTGATAAAAAGGAAGTTACTTCAAAGATTCGCGCACAGCATCAGCAAGTGCATCCTTGTTTACAACGCCTGTATGGCGCACTTTCTTATTCTCTAATCCTGTGAGTCCCTTTGGTACCCGAACCCCTGTTTTTGCATTCAAAGCACTAATGTAAGCAAATCCATCTGCAAACTTTGGTAATCCAATGGCATCTGCTACGCTATCTGCAAATTTATATGCACTTGCCGTCGATGCAATGACCGTTGGAGTCGTATCTCCAGTTTCCTGACGATAATCTTCATACACTTTATATGCCACTGCAGTATGGGTATCCATTAAATAATTATCTTTTGCATATAAATCACCAATGGCTTTTTTTGTTTCTTCTTCGGTAGCAAATCCCGCATAAAAATCAGCCAAGCCATCTTTTATAGTACTGCTTACTTCATATTTTTTATTCTTCTCTAAGTTTTCCATTAAATTTGCAATTTCTGCACCGTTTCCACCGGACAAATGATAAAGCAATCGTTCTAAATTACTGGAAATAAGAATATCCATCGAAGGTGAATTTGTAATATGAAACTCTCTATGAATATCATAAATACCTGTATTGATAAAATCAGCAAGAACCTTGTTTTCATTGGATGCACATAGGAATTTGTTAATTGGAATTCCCATCTGCTTTGCATAGTAAGCAGCCAAAATGTTTCCGAAGTTTCCGGTCGGTACAACCACGTTCATCTTTTCGCCTGCTTGCAGCACCCCCTGCTTAATTAACTGTGCATATGACCAAACATAATAAGCCACCTGGGGTACTAATCTTCCAATATTTATAGAATTCGCAGAAGAGAATTTGCAACCCTTGTTGGCTAATTCTTCAGCAAATACTTTATCACTAAAAATTTTCTTTACACCTGTTTGTGCATCATCAAAATTACCATGGATAGCATATACATGAGTATTCTCTCCCTCTTGCGTCACCATCTGTCTTTCCTGCACCTGACTTACGCCTTCACTTGGATAGAAAACGATGATTTCCGTACCGTCAACGTCTGCAAATCCCTCTAAAGCAGCTTTTCCCGTATCACCTGAAGTTGCAGTCAAGATAACAATTTTATTGTCCTCTTTTTCTTTTTTCATTGCAGTGGTTAAAAGATAAGGAAGAATCGATAATGCCATATCCTTAAAGGCTGCGGTTTTTCCATGATAAAGCTCAAGGAAATATGCATTTCCGCCTTTCTTCAAAGGCACAACTTCTTCCGCTTCAAATTTATTGTCATAAGCAGAATTGATACAATGTCTCAATTCTTCTTCTGTATAATCATCTAAAAATTTAGATAGCACACGATAAGCGACTTCTCTATAGTCTAAAGAAACTAAATCCTCCGGTCTTTCCATAAGCTTAGGAAGAGTTTCCGGAACAAACAATCCTTTATCTTCTGCAATGCCTTTTATGATTGCCTGTGCTGCTGTTTTCATTTCCGCACTGCCTCTTGTACTTTTATAATGATTCATATATTTTATCTCCTTTATCAAGTAATTCCCCTGTCATTTCCGCCCGAAAAAAGTAAGTACGGAAAGGATGTTACTACACATTTTATCAAAAAACTTATCAGAATACCATAGACAAATAAAAGAAAAACGATTATAATAATTAAAGTCTGATAGAGCTATTAGATCTTAAAAAGAATATGTCCTGTTGGTCAAGTGGTCAAGACGCCACCCTCTCACGGTGGAATCAGGGGTTCGACTCCCCTACGGGATACCAAGTAAAAATAACGGATTGCTTTATGTAATACGTTATTTTTTTTATAGATGTTTCTATGTTTATTTATTAATATAGGAGTATGAGAATGAAAAAAATAATTTATATCGTATGTATTGGAATTATTATAATAATAGGTTATATTGGGCTAGCAGATAAAACATCTTCTGATTTAGAAACACTGTTTTTAGATGGAAAGACTGTAACTTTACAACTGGGTGACTCATACTATGCGAACGGATGGAACGAAGATCATTGGTCATATTTGAATGAAACAAAATATGAAGTAATCGCAGCTACAGGTCGAAAAATTACAACTGGTTCTACACTTGAAAAAGTGATAAAAGCATATCAAATAAAGACAGGCTATGCAATATGGAATATTGAAATAGATCGAGAAAGAGATGGTAACACAGAAATTGAATATCGGGAATATATAGCAGATGAATTTGATGAGAGTGATGTTTTAAATGCTATTCTGACTGTTGCTTATTTTAGCGATGAAGGTCAGTGGTATCCGCTTAATTATGAAGAACTCATAGAATATGTTTCCTATATTAATGGCAAATCTGTTAAGAAACCATATGATAATGTGATTTTGTATGGATTTGAATTTCCATTTAATGATTATTCAGAACTAGTGCCAGATAAAACGCTTGCTGGTTATAAAGTGGATTACAAATAATATTGATTGAAAATAACGGATTGCCTTTATGCGATACGTTATTTTTTTATACATATGGATTTTTATTATAATTTTTTGATATCGGAGTTGATTAAATAAATGATTAGCATAAACGTTTTATTGACATATGTATAATTTTGTCATAAAATCTTATCGTACATATTATTTTGTAAAAATTTTTAATTTTTTAAATTTTCACAACCTATGTTAATTTTCAAAAGGGGATTAGGAGGAAAAAATGAATAAAGACAAAATAAAGGGGTTTTTGTCAGGAATGATTGTCACAACATTAGTATTAGGACTTTCTTTAACATCATTCGCAGAGACCGGAACAAAAAACATATCCATTGGCTATAGTAATATTAAAATCTACATTAATGAGAAACTCACAGCAATGAAAGATCCTAAGGGAAATGCAGTTGAACCATTTGTTTATAATGGAACTACCTATGTCCCACTAAGAGCCATAAGCGAAGCTCTTGGACAAGAAGTATCATGGAATAATTCTACAAAATCAATTTACGTAGGAACTCAGCCGGCAGATATATCAAATTGGAAAGAAGAATATGAGTTTTCTAACGGAAACTATACCTCCGGAACAGATTTCTCTGCTGGAACATATACAATAACAGCCGTAAAAGGCGGAGGAAATGTTAGCTCCAGCAACTTACTTTCCGGTGGAATTAATGCAATCATGGGGACACCTGATAAAAATTCTGAAATCGGATTGGACAATTTCTATAAGCAAGAATATAAAAATATTTCTTTACCTTCAGGAACAATTCTTAAAATTGATGGCGTGACAATTAGATTAACAAAAGTAAAATAAAAACAAACGACCCTTCTAAAGCGAGTCGTATGTTATATCGGCAACCATGTGAAGCACAAAGCAAACCATAACTATTTATAAGTAAATTGGAGGAAAAAATGAAAAAAATAATTACAATTTTATTAGCAGTATTTATGTGCTTATCGATTGTTTCATGTCGTAATGAACCGTCACCAAGTGATGTAGTTAATTCCTATATGAAAGCTCTAAAAGAAAATGATACTACAACGATATCCAAAATATACTCTGGAAACACGGAAGCTGCAAATTTTTTAGACGTTGCTGGTGTCGACACAGAATCATATAGTGAGGAATTTGTTTCCACATTGAAAGAAAAATTATTATCGTTTGAATATACATTGTCTAACGAAAAAATCGACGGTGATACTGCAACGGTTGATGTCACAATAAAAACATATAATTTTGGGGAAACCTTTAAAGCAGCAGTAGCCGATTATTTTCAAAAAGCACTTTCCATGATTTTTTCAGATGTATCCGACGAAGAAATGGATGCGCTTATAGAAAGTACTGTTATTGAACATTTAAACAATGCAACTTTTGACTATGAAAAGACAGCTGCGATTAAATTAACCAAGACTGATGAAGGATGGAAAATTGATGATTTTGAGGACAACACAGATATTATCAATGCATTAACTGGTGGTTTAATCGATTTTGCAACAGAAATGTCAGATGCATTTAATGAATAAGTATAAAATTATTCTTATGCAAAAAAACTATAAGTAAAAAACATTCTATCGTAGACAAATCTTTGTTTACGATAGAATGTTTTTATATTTATACATTTTATTTTAATCAGTTATCACTTTCCCACATCCAAACTAAAACAGCACTACACTTTTTATCATCGGATATTAATAATTCAACACTTTGCTTTTTATCTTTTATCAATTCTACAAATTCTTCTTTAGAAATTTGATCATAAGTACAAATTGTTTTTTGTACATTTCCATTCGGAGAATATTGCGCACCCAACAATTTTGTAAAGAATTGTGTATTATTATCAACGATACATTGATAATCCTCTTTTTCTTCGGTCTCCGTTTTCTCATCATAAATAATGGTATATGTAATTAAAATGTCTCCCTCGATATTGGTACATACTGCACTTTTATTAAAGTCATCCTCCGATAATTCTCCTAAAATTTCTTGATTAATTACTTCAATTTGTGCAGGGAGTATATTGGGCTGATATAACCACAACGAAAGCACACCGCACATACCAAAGACGCTAAGAAACGTCAATGTACCAATTCTTGTTTTTACTTTATAGTCAATCTTTTTTAAAATGTTAAAATACAGTAAAGCACCGACAGCTGCACCTAGTGTATTTAATATCAAATCGTCAATATCAGTCATACCAATCCCAAAAACATATTGAGAAAGTTCAATTGTTAAACTAACAAGAAAACAATATAGAACTGTTTTTTTTAAGTTAACATTCTTACATAATACTGGTAAGAGGATTCCCATTGGAATAAAGATTGCAAAATTACCAAGGGTGTTCTTTAAAAGAACATCAATCGATCTTGTAGGATTAAGAAAATCCAGCAGAAACTGAAACGGCAACAAGCTAAGTGTTCTAAAATCTGTACAAAAACCAGTTTTGAAAACAATTATTTTTAATAATGCTAAAAGATAAACAAGTAAAACACCCCAAATTCCAATTGAAACGATAATTGAAAAAATAGAATTCTTTTGTGTGTTTTTCTCCATTGTATTCAACTCCTTTTATTGTCTTTATTATTAGAATTATTATAATGTTTAAATGATATCTCACATTCTTTACAAAATTCTTGTTGAAATCCTTACATATTTATTAAAAAACAAGATTAAGTTTCTATATTCTATTGTTCTTCAGATACTTTTTTTCTTTCTTCTTTCTCTTTTTCCTCACTTTCAAAACAAACCGGATTTACATGTACCATGCAATGTTTAACCCTTGGAAAATCGTTTTCAATTGCGTCATGTATTTTATGTGCAATTTCATGAGTGTAATTTAATGTTTCATTACCATTTGCCTGAATCTCAATATCTACATAAATTTTCTCTCCAAATAAACGGGTTTTTATTTGGTCAATTCCCAATACCCCTTCCTGCTCTGTAATTACAGTCTTAATTCCTTCAATAAATGCATCATCACAAGCTTTATCCATCATTTTCTCTATAGAATCAATAAAAATATCATAAGCTGCTTTTATAATGAAAAGACATATAATGATACTTGCCACCGGATCAAGAATTGGTAGACCAAGCCTAGCCCCAAATATACCAGCAAAGCTCCCTACAGAAGAAAGTGCATCCGAACGATGATGCCAAGCATCAGCCATTAAAGCTCCCGATTGTATCTTTTTCGCGGCATTTCTTGTATACCAAAACATACCTTCTTTAATTACCATTGAACTCACAGCTGCAATCAATGCCAAAGGTCCGGGAATGATTAAATTTTCTTCATGAGCTGAAATAATTTTCATGAATCCAGAATATCCAATACCCATTCCGATAAAACCAAGAGTAGCCGCTAGTAAAATGGCAGCCACACATTCGATGCGTTCATGTCCGTAAGGATGTTCCTTATCCGATTCCTTTGTTGCCATTTTTACCCCTATGATAACAATAAAAGTACTAAACACATCCGAAGCTGAATGAACCGCATCGGATACCATTGCACTAGATTGGGCAAATATTCCAGCAAAAAGTTTAAATAAAGATAGTAAAATGTTTACTAAAATACTGATTAAAGAGACTTGCATTACAACTTTTTGAGTCATTGATTGTTCCATAAGAAGATCCTCCAAGGGCATTGAGCTTATCTTTTTTCTCTTAAAAGAAACGAAAAATATATATTCGATGTTACTTTAATTGGTTTTGTTTAAAAAAAAATCTATGGAACATGCTACTGTCCCACAGATGTAATTCATCTGCTGCCACTCTCTTTCGCAGCCCGGAGTATAAACCTTATTGTTTAACCCCTGATCAGTTTATGATTTAAATTTTAACTTTCTTTTTATAGAATAATATCTAGTGCAAAACGAATACAAAAAGATTTAGATTATTATAGTATATTACAATGAATTTAGGAATGTGAGAAGAAAATTCACTTTTTTTATTAAATACACATAGTATATATAAACCCAGCGAAGGGAGGTGCGATTATGTGTTGCTCTCGTTACTGGTGTTGCTACACTAATTGCTGCAGATGCGGTTGTAGATGCTGTTGCCGATGTTGCTGTAGATGTGGTTGTAGATGCTGCTGCAGATGTTGTTGCAGATGCTGTTGCAGATGCTGCTGCCGTAGATGTGAAGATTAAATAATACACGCCTGCCGTAAGGCAGGCGTTTCTAATAAAAAAACGCCTCGATAGAGGCGAAATAATTATGCAAATACTTTATTCAGTGTTCTCGGATTCCTTTACTACAAAAATCATGATAATTCATAAACCCATTTTTCTGGCATCGTATGTCCCATAATATGCAAACAGGTCTTCTTTTGCATTCTCCACATCGTACAGGCTGAATGCTTTCTTTGATTTCTTCTATCTCAATTGCCTGCTTTTCCAATACTTCCGCTGCCTTAAAAGCAAAATATTTTGTTATCCACGATGGCGTTTCAAACTGAGCAATGATGCGCAGCCCTTTTGCTAGTTTTTGTGCCTTCATTTTTCCCTTCCTTTCCAACTCTCTCCTATTTTACCCAAAAAGTTTTTTCTTATTTGTGATAATGAAATTAAACATAAGGCTTTTATACATAATTTGTTTTTTGTTGAAACACGAATACTCTCAGTATATAATAAGAATGGTATGTCCAAAATTTATTAAAATAAAGAATTTAATCTAATTTAAAGCAAATTTTTTGTTACTTTAAATGATGACATTACCTATTATAACAAATGTCTATTGCTGCAACTTAATTTGCAAACAGATTTAAAATATTGAATGGAGTGAAAAAATGGATTATAACAAATTAGCAAATTTACTATTTCCTCAAATTAAAAAAACACCGGAAGATTACGAGGCAATGTATCCTCCAAGAAATTTACCGGAAGGTGCAAAAGTGACCAGACTTGGTCCAAGTCCAACCGGTTTCATTCATCTTGGAAATCTATATGGAGCCTTTGCAGACGAGCGCTTAGCACATCAAAGCAATGGTGTATTTTTTCTTCGTATTGAAGATACCGATGATAAACGTGAAGTACAAGGCGCTGTACCTATGCTGATCAACGCACTGCATCACTTTGGAGTTCACTTTGATGAAGGAGCTACCATTGAAGGTGAAACCGGAAATTATGGTCCTTACTATCAAAGCAAACGAGGAGATATTTATCAATGCTTTGCGAAACATCTTGTTTCCAAAGGCATGGCATATCCTTGTTTTCTAACGGAAGAAGAAATTGCAGACATAAGAAATGAACAAGAAAGCAAAAAATTAAATCCTGGAATTTATGGTACATGGGCAAAACATAGAGACCTTGCCTTTGAAGAAGTAATTGATCGTATTTCTTCCGGTCAGCCATACGTAATTCGGTTCCGTTCTAATGGAAGCTTGGAAAATCACTTTACTGTAATAGACGGTATTCGTGGTGAGTTAACGATGCCGGAAAACGATCAGGATGTTGTAATATTAAAAAAGACAGGAATTCCAACTTACCATTTTGCACATGTGGTTGATGACCATCTTATGCGAACAACACACGTTGTTCGAGGCGAGGAATGGCTCTCATCCCTCCCAATTCATGTGGCTCTGTTTCAATCCCTAGAATGGCCTTTACCAACCTACTGTCATTCCACAGTCCTTATGAAAATGGATGGGGAAACAAAGAGAAAACTTTCTAAGCGAAAAGACCCTGAGTTATCCTTAGAATATTATAAGCAAGAAGGTTATCACCCTTATGCTGTGCGTGAATACTTGCTAACGATATTAAACTCTAATTTTGAAGAATTCCGACTTGCTAACCCAACTGCTTCCATTGATGAATTCGAATTTACTACTGATAAAATGAGTAACTCCGGAACACTTTTTGATTTAGATAAGTTGAATGATATAAGCAAAGAAGTACTGGCAAAATTAAGTGCGGAAGAAATCTTCTTCTTCTTACTGCAATGGGCTAAAGTATACCAACCAGGTCTTGCAGAATTAATGGCTGGAAAAGAGGAGCAAATGCTTCGAATTTTATCAATAGACCGTGGCGGCAATAAGCCACGTAAAGATTTAATCTATTGTCGTCAGATTTTCCACTTTATCAGTTATTTCTTTGATGATCATTTCGTGATTGAAGACGACTATCCAAAAGAAGTCTCTTTTAAAGATGTGAAAGAAATCTTAAATCGATACATCCAAATGTATGATGAAGCGGACGATCAAGAAGCATGGTTTGAGAAAATTCGAACCATTACAGCAGATTTAGGCTATGCAGTTAAACCAAAAGACTTCAAGAAAAATCCAGATCAATATAAAGGACATGTTGGTCATGTGAGCAATGTAATTCGATTGGCAATTACAGGACGCACAAATTCTCCTGATCTATGGGAAATCCAGCAAATCATGGGATTGCAGCAGGTTCGCGGTCGTATTGCACAAGCCTTTCAAGATATTGGATAAAAATTAAAAAATAATTTTATATAAAATTTTATCGAAAAAAAAGGTTTTATTTTTCATAAAACCTTTTTTTATTTTAAGTCACACATTTGACTCTCTGCGAATACCTTATAATACACACATATAAAATATAAAAAAAGCAGGTGATTAATAATGTCAGACGGATGTGGTCTCCTACATGGAGAAGGTATTGATACCAGTTTGTTATTTTTCTTCTTGTTACTGGTTATCATTTTCTGCAATTGCTATACAAGATAGTCTTACATCGCGTATCAGGTAATTTGCAAAAGGGCATTGCGTTTCGCAATGCCCTACTTCCTTTTTGTAATTTTTTTGCTTTATTATAAATTCCAGCTTGTTAAATATTTTTCCTGCTGCGGTGTAAGCTTATCAATTTGAATGCCCCATGCATCTAATTTACGTTGAGCCACCAAATTATCAATCTCCGTAGACACATCAATGACCTTGTTTTCTAACTTTCCATGATTTTCTAAAATATACATTGCACTTAAGCATTGTACTGCAAAGCTCATATCCATAATTTCTGCCGGATGTCCATCCGCTGCCGCAATATTTACCAAACGGCCCTCTGCAATCACATTGACCCATTTGCCATTCTCTAATTTATAACCCATAATATTTGGACGTGTTTCTTTCTTTTCAACGGCATTTTTTTCTAGATCATCCATATCAATTTCCACATTAAAATGACCTGCATTTGCCAAAATAGCACGATCTTTCATAGTAAGCATATGCGCTACTGTAATAACTTGATTACATCCCGTAGCCGACACAAACACATCGCCGCGTGGTGCCGCCTGCTCCATTGTCATTACTTCATAACCATCCATAACTGCTTCCACGGCAGAAACTGCATCAACTTCAGTAACGATAACTCTTGCTCCCAAGGCCTTTGCCCGCATTGCAATACCCTTTGAACACCATCCGTAACCGCCAACCACAACTTCTTTTCCTGCAACGATTAAATTGGTATTTCGCATAATGCTATCCCACACAGATTGTCCCGTTCCATAGCGGTTATCAAACATATGCTTACATTTCGCATCATTTACTGCAACCATAGGTACTTTTAATACACCCTCGTTTTCCATTGCCTTTAGTCGAATGACACCGGTAGTCGTTTCTTCACAGCCACCCCAAACATCTTTTAATAAGTCAGTTCTTTTATTATGAAGCATATTAATCAAATCACTTCCATCATCAATGACGATATTCGGGCCATGCTCCAGCGCCATTTCAATATGGCGGTTATATTCCTCAGCAGTAGCGCCATGATAAGCGTAAACCTTCATGCCGGTTACTGCTAAAGCAGCAGCTATATCATCTTGTGTAGATAGCACGTTACTTCCGGTCACAGACATTTCCGCTCCACCTGCTGCAAGTACTTCACAAAGATAAGCTGTCTTTGCTTCCAAATGAACTGACAAAGAAATTTTAACTCCAGTAAACGGTTTTTCCTTTTTAAACTGTTCTTCAAGTCCGTTTAAAAGAGGCATATTATTTCGAACCCATTCAATTTTTTGACGTCCTAACGGAGCTAAGTTGATATCTCTAATTTCATTTTGTTTCATAAAATAAATCTCCTAACATATAAAAGCAATTAATATCTCTTTGATAATCGAATGTACGATTATTCAACAATGAGATGTTTGTCTATATTATACCAGTTTGTCAAACTGCTTTTCAACAGGAGAACCAAATTCACTTTAGAATTTAACAGGCTTACCCTCATAAATACACTGAAACAATGCTTTAATATCCTCTTTCTCCGTTTTTCTAGGATTTGAGAATGTACATGGATCTTTAGCAGCATTTTCTGAAATAGAATCAATCTTTTCCAAAAATTCCGCTTCACTGATACCATATTCTTTTAGTGTTTTTGGCAAATGCATTGCGTTCTCTAAATCTACAATAAGTTCAATCAATCTATTCACTAGAGTATCTTCATTCTCTTCTTCAATACCAATTGCTTTTGCAATCTGGGCATATTTATAACGTGCCTTTTCATTCTTCGTATTATAAGAGATGACATATGGCATATAGATTGCATTGGCAAGACCATGCGGAATATGAAAAATATGTCCCGTCTTATGAGCCATACTATGCGTAATCCCTAGCAGGGCATTTGAAAAAGCCATACCAGCCAAACATTGTGCATTGTGCATATTCTCTTTTGCTTCTTTATCTCCCTCATAAGACTTAATTAAATTTGAGAAGATAAGTTGAATGGCATGAAGCGCCAAAGGATCCGTAAATGCAGTTGCAGCAGTAGCAACATAAGCCTCAACTGCATGTGTCAATGCATCCATTCCAGTATGTGCAATCAATTCCTGAGGCATTTTTTCTGCTAACTCTACATCTAAAATTGCAACATCCGGAGTTAAATTAAAATCTGCAAGCGGATATTTTATTCCGGTTACGTCATCTGTAATAACAGAAAATGCAGTTACCTCTGTTGCAGTTCCTGAAGTCGATGGAATTGCTGCAAACAATGCCTTCTGTCTTAGTGGAGGCAAAGTAAAAGGTTCCTTTATGTCATCAAATCTTTTCTCCGGATATTCATAAAAAATCCACATTGCCTTTGCCGCATCAATCGCAGAACCACCACCCATCGCTACAATCAAATCCGGCATATTTTCCCGCATAAATGCAGCACCTCGATTTACGGTATCAATACTTGGATCTGGTTCTACCCCTTCAAAAACAAATACTTCCGTACCCTTTTTCTCTAAGATATTTTTGGCTTTTTGTAAAAAACCATATTTTTGCATAGATTTTCCGCCTGTTACAATGACGGCCTTTTTACTCACTAGCTCTCCCAAACTTGAAATGCTACCTCTCCCATAGTAAATATCTCTTGGAATTGTAAATCTCATAAAAAAACTACCTCCTAAATACTTGTAATTGTAATTAGTGGTAGTTTTTCTAAAATGTTTTATAATTATTTATAATAATAGTTATTATATAAGATTTTTATGTAACTGCTTCTAACATTTTGTCTGCTCCATGAACCATTAAGTCAGAAAGCTCCACTTTTTCAATCCAAGAAAAAGGGATTTCCAAGCTACCCAAATAAGCTCCCAAAATATTTCCACAGATTGCTCCGATTGTATCACTGTTACCATCATTATTTACTGCCAGCCATAAAGCATTCTTAAAATCATTTGGATGCTTTAATGCACAATATACGGCCATGGAAAGGGCTTCTTCTCCAGTCCATCCTCCACCCAAAGAATGCAAATCAGCAAGTTCTGCTTCTCGAAGCTCACTGCTTCCAATTCCATCTTTCGAAGATTTAGCCAGTGTAACTGCCTGTTTCAAAGCTTCATAGGTTTCCTCGTAATTCTCGTACTCCCTTAACTTAGAAAATAGATTGAAAACGCTTTGCTCCAATTCTTTTCCCTGAATAATCTCAGAAATGATAAACGCTAAGCATCCTGCGGGCAAATATCCGCTCGGGTTCCCATGTGTAATGGCACCACTCTCACAACCTATTTTAAAAGCCATCTTTGGATCATTATAGAAATATAACCCAACAGGAGCAGCACGCATCACCGCACCGGATCCCTTACTGTTATTAATTCTATTTTTCATCGTTCCATATTTTCCATTAATGCAATTGGCTAAGGTTACTAAACTGGTTGTACCGGGCCCTCTTCTTGCAAAAAGGTCTTCCCAGTTCAGAACTTCCCCTTCCAGTAAAAATCTATATTTTTCATCTGCAAAGCTTCCAGTCTGCGTATAAAGCCATTTTTGATAGGCATAAAAGATACAAGAGGTATATGCATAAATGCCTTTATTTTTTGCTCGTGAATCTGCCCAAAGTAATCCATCTACGGTAAAAGTCGTTAGCTGGGTATCGTCTGAGAACAAAGCCTTTTTTGATTCTTCATTGCATACAAGCTCTGTAATTCCGTTCATCCCATATTCTTCTCGAATTTCCCCTAATTTCAGAAATTCAACCGGATATCCATAGGCATCTCCAATCGCACCTCCAAGCAAACACCCTCTGAAATACGCCTTACTGTTTTTCATGGAACTCTCCCTTTCGTCTTTTAAAACTATGATTCTGCTTCTTAAATCATTTAAAAGCGCAGTGATACTTGCTTTGGCTATTCTGCAATAACCACAGCTTTATTCTCTTTTCCCTCTGCATTACTTAAGGTAAACGGTTTGCTAATATCTAAATGTCCCATTAAAGATTCTGCTTCTTCTCCGTCTAAGGTAAACTGTACTTTTTGAATATCATCAAATGAACTTAACAAGGTTAAAACAATTTGATTTAGCAAAAGTCCTTCCTCCATAGATCCGCCGCTCAAATCCTTACTTGAAAAATCAACGACTGCAATACCTTCGTTCGCTTTAATGCTATGAATGACAAACTCCTCGCGCAGCATAGTATCATATCCATCCAAAGGTACTTCCTTTAATTTTAAAACTGCCTGTAAATAAGCATCCTCAGGCTTAGATTGAATCGTAACTTCGTATGGATTCATCATTTGATCCAACTCTTCATTTCCTGTAGCAACGTATTCATCATTAACATAATATAGTTTTAAATTATAGCTGTTTAATTCTTCTGCATTCGTATTTGCTCCCTTGCATCCAGCAATAAGACAAACTCCAAGCATTAAAATTACACAAAGACATAACATCAATAATTTTTTATTTCTCATCTTCCATTCCCCCCTACTGTTTTCACAGTCTTTCATCATTTCGTAAAATCCATTAAAGATTTAAAGGCGGCCTTTCCGGACTTAAAACCATATCAACATCAAAATAATAAGTTTTTACTTCTTCAGGCCTCATATTCATAGTATACCCGTCCAAATTGACTCTTGGCATTACGATATTGTCGCCATTTACTTTGAATTTACGACTATTACCAACAGGACAAAATAAATTGTATCCTCCGTTTTCAATGATGTAACGGAACCTTGGATCATTGTTATCCCACAAAAATCCAAACGGAGATATGTAAATATTTGTTTTTCCTACAAATGGTTCAATTTTTTTCTTCCAACGATCCGTATCATAAATAACCTGCTTTAAGGTAGCTTTCCCTTCACGGAACCATTTACTGTTATGTGTATAACTATGACAAGCAAAGGACCATCCATTATCTTTCATAACATCTGCAATGGCTTTCACTTCCTGCTGCCATTTTGCTTCATCCGGAAGATCATCCGTGATACGGTAACCAAGAGCGCCCTCATATCCTGTAAGCGCCATGATTCCTTTTGCACCCCGCCAAGAAAAACCCGGATTTTCAGCTACAAAATCATCAAGAATCGGCATTACGTCTCCATCTCTTGTGCAAATCGTTTCTCCTTCCGGAGTAATCACCTCAGTCCAAACTCTTCCATCTTTACCAAGAACCAAACGGTTTGCAAAGCCATCCGGCTTCATATAATCATAATAATTTACATCATCAATTGATACAACCAAAGGAATCCGACCAGGCGGTAAATAAATATCCTTTAACCGAACGTTTCCTTCTTTTTCAGGATCTGGTTCTATGCATTCTTCCAACGGATATAATATATACCCACGTTCATATAAAAGCGGCAGCATTTTCTTAAACTCACTGACCGTCGTCATCCACATATTATAACCTTTTGCAGAATGCCCTACATTATCAAATGCTAATTGCGGATAAACTATTAAACTATGAAAAAAGACATGATGTGCCGGTCCTTCATATTTCACTAAGGAATTCTTTGCGTTCTGAATTTCTGTAATCTTTGCCGCAATGGGATCTGATTCCTCGTCTGTAATTAGCTCCGGCTCCTGCTGTAACCGTTCTAAAGCTTCGTCGTAATAAAAGCCCTGATACAGATGCTCTGCTTCTTCCAATGCTAACGCTATCTTTGCCTGAATTCTCTCCTTTTCTCCTCCTGCTACAGAAGAGATCGGAAAACGAATACTAATTACAGCAAGTGAAATTACAAGTACAATTAGAGCTGCACATGCAATTAAATATTCTTTCTTTTTCCAATGACTTTTTTCTTTGTTTACTTCAACTTCATTCCCCTTATTAAATGCCATTTTAATATCCCCCATTCCCCTTTATTATATCATAATGCATACAATTATTGAAGAATTAACGCACCCCATAAACAAAATTACGATCATTCGAAAATTGTACGATATTATATAAAAATAATACATCAGTAATCCCATTTTGTTGCATCATGTTATAAATATTCCCTCGAAAATATCGAGGATCAATCACTGTAATGCTTTCATAATGACCGCAGAGAAACGGAATAAAACAATTGGCATAGGAGTCTTTTATGATAAGTAAATGTCGGTCATTTTTTAATGGTGTATGAATCACCATTTCTCCAAAATTACCTCCTAAAAAATAAGCATATTTATCTTTTTTCGAAAGAAACTCTTTTTCATAAAGGGAGCCTTTTACTTGGTTTTTTGCGGGTATTTCTACTGAATACTGAGGTTTATTTTTAAATGACCATGAATAAATTTCATCTGGTATCGTCTCAGCTCCAAGTGCCTTTGCTTGATTGGTACCATAAAAACTGTTACTTACCAAACGTATTTGAAAATCCTCCTTACCAAAAGGAACGAATCCATTTTCTTCTGCCCAATATCTATAAACCTCATAAGCGCCGAATGTCGTCCAATGGTGGTCAGTACGATAGTATAACTGTTTTGCTTCCGCTGTTTTCTTCGCCTGCAGAAGCGGCTTCGTACCGTCTACAAAAACAGTTTGATGACTTATACGCTCTATTTGCGCCTGCAAATTCAAAATTCCCTTTTCTTCCTCCAAAGTCGGTGCGTATCGAGGTAATTTATCTTGTTCAATTGAGCTCGCTGTAGGTATAATTAAGACGGAAGTCTGGATTTTATTTTTATTTACCTCCATCTGCTTTATCCGTTCTAAAAAAGAACAAAGTAAAACACTATTAGCTGCCTGCTGTCTTACGTCCAATTGATCCTTACTAATTAAATACCCATCTTTTCCAAAATAAACTTTTCCATTATCCATTTTACCAATTATGAGATCCGCTTTCGTTTTTATTCTCATAAAATCGTCACGTAATAAAAATTGATCTGTAGTATACTGTTCAAATTCTTGCATCCAATGTCCATTTCTCATCTCTTGCACATTCAGCTTTGGAAATAAAGAGAGTGCTCGATTCTCGGTTTCTGAAAAAGCTGTTTGTGGCAAAAACAGATTCCATATAGAAAAACCGAATATAAGAAACAAAAATACTAAAGATATTATTCTATATATATTCTTTTCATGCATAAGTTTACTCCCCAATCAGAATATAACACTTTAAAATCGAAAATATAAAAATGGATTGTACGATGACGATACCAAATATGCAATTATAAGCAAAAATAATGCAGTAATTGTAATCGTTTGCAAGAGACAATAAAATATCAATCCATATCCTTTATCTTCAAAGAATTCTCTTATTCTTAATGTCATTTTTTGAGGTAATGTTGTAACCCCAAAGCTCATAATAATCAGCAATACAAAATTACTTTTTAGTAAATACTGTCCTTGAAAATCAATCGCAATATTTCCATTGAAAGCAAACAAGGATTGAAAATACCAAGAGATTTGCTCAATGGAGTCAAAGGAAAAAATCACCCAACTTATCATAACAAGAAAAAATGTAATCCCATGCTGAAAAATAAGAGGCATTATCTTTAACCAGTTTAATATAAATAATTTTTCTAATACTAAAAGAACTCCAAAATAAAGACCCCAAATCACAAAATTCCAACTTGCACCATGCCAAATACCTGTAAGAGTCCAAACAACAAACAAGTTGAATATCTGACGTTTTAAACCATTTCGATTTCCTCCTAGGGGGATATATACATATTCCCTAAACCATGTCCCTAAGGTCATATGCCAACGTCGCCAAAATTCAGTGATGCTTTTTGAGGTATAGGGATGATCAAAGTTCTCAGGAAAGGAAAATCCAAACATCTTTCCTAGTCCAATTGCCATATCCGAATAACCGGAAAAATCAAAATATATTTGAAATGTAAACATTAAAATTCCAATCCAAACAGAAAGAACCGAAGCACTGCTTCCCTGCATCTGTGCGACCTGATCAAAAACGAGCCCTGCATTGTTTGCTAAAAGAACTTTTTTTGATAATCCTATCATAAAACGTACAACACCGTTCGCAAATAAATCCCATGACTCTTTACGTTCACGCAACTGAAAGGCAATGTCAGAAAATCGAACGATTGGTCCTGCAATCAATTGCGGAAACAAAGCTACATAAGTTCCAAAGTCAATAAAGTTTTTTTGTACGTTAACTTTCCTCCGATAAAGATCAATCAAATACGACATTGCTTGAAAGGTATAAAATGAGATGCCTAACGGTAAAGGCAAAAACAATGGTTTTATTTGTGTATTTAATAGAATATTACTATTCTGAATTAAAAAATCTGCATATTTAAAAAAAGCCAATAATCCGATGTTTAATGCAACGGCAAAAAAGAGCCACATTTTTGGCTCTTTATAACCTTTCCCATTTTCTGCTTTTTTTATAGAACGATCCAATAGCAAGCCTAATGAAAAATTACATAAAATAGAAAAAAGCATTAAAAATAAATAAACTGGTTCACCCCATGCATAAAAAACAAGACTGCATAGGAAAAGTACCCCATTTTTCCCTTTTCGAGGAATCATATAATACAAAAGTAATATTATCGGTAAAAAATAAAATAAAAATACTATGCTGGAAAATACCATGCTTCTTTACTCCGTTATAAATTCGTTAATGATTTCTTGTGCTTTAGCATCGTCATTAGACACACATAAAATCACATAGTTTCCTCTTATTTCAATGACAGGATCTGATAGCTTTTCTAACTCCTTCGGTACGTAATTTTCAAAACCGCTTTTTTGGAATTCAATACGTTCTAACACCGCTGTATTAATTTTATCCACCATCTCCGGAGAGGCTGCTTGAATCACAGCAATTTCCTCTGCTGTAGCTCCTGTACTTCCAATCATTACAGCATCGCCTACTTCTTTTTCCGATAAATTATACAAAGCATAAAACACCGGCAGATCGACGGTACTCATTTGATCTTCAAATGCAATGCCTGATTGTAATGCATCTGCTAATTCATTGATATCTAAAACAACTTCTTTTTTTCCTCCGCAAGCACACAATCCTACTACCACTAAGATTAAAATAGCTGCTAACTTCCAATTTCTTTTTATCATTTTTTACCTTCTTCCAATTCGTTTTGATCTATATGCTTTTTTAAATATTCCAACCACTTTACGCAATATTCTTTATTCAAGTGGACTCCATCCGTTGTTGCCTCTTCCTGTAGTGCACCATCTTCTTTTTGAACTGCCTCATTTACACTTAAGTAAATAGCATTCTTTTCCTGCGCCAAAGCCTTAAGTAGTTCGTTAAAACGTACAATATTTGTATTATTGTAAATTGCATCGGATTGTGATTTTTCATCCGTTACCGGCAAAATAGACTGTACATATATGGTTGCATTTGGATTAACCTCACGGATCAAATCAATGATTTGTCCATATTTATCCGTAAAAATATCAGTATAGACCCAGCCCAGCTCATTTGCTCCCAGCATAATATAATATTTCTGATAGGTTCTTTCCCGTAATGCCTGTGCTATGGTCTTTGTCCCATTATTTTCTTTAATTAAAGGTTTTTCAAATACGTCCTTCACATTCAAACCTTTAGCAGTAAGGTACCCTGCCTCTGTCAATCCTGCATGTAAACGAAACCCTTCTGTTCTGGAATCCCCAATAAATACCGCATCACTGAAGTAACTATTCTCCACTTCACCCAACTCTAATTTTGACGCTTCTTCTTGTTTTATCGCCGGTATGGTCTCTGATTTTTCTTCGGGTATTACTTTCTCAGAAGGTTTCTTAGTTTCCATTTCCTCTGGTTTCTTTTCTTTCTCTACCTCAATCGGTTTATTTTCCTTTTCTGGCAACATCGGTTTTTTTTCTATCCCCATTGCAAAAACAGATAGCCCGCAAAGCAACACCGCTACAATACCAATGATTATTGATCTTTTCAAGTTTTCTCTCCCCTTTTTTCCCTTTTCTTATAAGACGTATAAATACGTAAAAAAGTCTGCATATTTCAATTCATTTTATCACATTTTTTATTAGAATCCAAAGAGGCTTTTTTGTATTTTTCTCATAAAAAAAAGGAAAAAAATCCACTATATTGTATTTTCCTTATCTTTGTAAACCTTAAAAAACCGGCAGATGGCAAATGCCATCTCCCGGTAAAAAACATTATATTAAATTATATTATTTTATTTATCTGCTGCCAACTTCTTATAAGTTTCCAATCTTTCCATTGCATTCTGTTCTGCAAGTTCAAACAGTTCTTCAGCAATATCAGGGAATTCCTTAGCTAAGGAGTTGTATCTTACCTGATCCATAATGAAGTCACGGAAGCTTTCCTTTGGTTCCTTAGAATCCAAAGTAAACGGATTCTTTCCTTCTTCTTTCAAAGTAGGGTTGAATCTGTAAAGCTGCCAATAACCGCAATTTACAGCATCTTTCGTATTTTCCTGAGTCTTGCCCATGCCCTTCTTCATACCATGATTGATACATGGAGCATAGCAAATGATTAAGGATGGACCATGATAGTTTTCGGCTTCTTTTACAGCCTTAATGAATTGGTTCTTGTCTGCACCCATACCAACCTGAGCAACATAAACATAACCATAGCTCATTGCCATCATACCAAGGTCTTTTTTCTTAATCTTCTTACCGGAAGCCGCAAATTTCGCAATTGCACCCGTAGGAGTAGCCTTTGAAGATTGACCGCCTGTATTAGAATATACTTCAGTATCAAATACCAAGATATTAATATCTTCACCGGAAGCAAGTACGTGGTCCACACCGCCGTAACCGATGTCATAAGACCAGCCATCACCGCCAAGGCACCATACAGATTTTTTAACCAAGAAATCTTTCTTAGCAACGATTTCATCTGCAATTGCTTTCGCTTCTGCATCCAAAGATGCAGCTTCGATTGCAGCCATAACACGATCACTGATTTCTCTGGAACGTGCACCATCATTCATAGTTTCAAGCCATTCTTCGCAAGCAGCCTTAAGTTCAGCAGGAATGTTCTTTTCAAGCAATGCTTCCATGCTTACCTGAATTTTTTCTCTCATCTGCTTAACACCGGTAGCCATACCAAGTCCGTACTCTGCATTGTCTTCAAACAAGGAGTTCGCCCAAGATGGACCTCTTCCATTTTCATCCTTACAATAAGGCATAGAAGGAGCAGAAGCACCCCAAATGGAAGAACAACCTGTTGCATTTGCAATCATCATACGATCACCAAATAATTGGGTAACCAACTTAATGTAAGGTGTTTCTCCACAACCTGCACAAGCACCGGAGAATTCAATGTATGGTTTTGCAAACTGGCTTCCCTTTACAGTATCTTTAGCCATTAAATTATCTCTAATTGGCATCTTCATTGCATAATCCCAGTTTTCAGCTTCATTTTCCTGAGTCGCAAATGGCTTCATAACCAAAGCTTTGTTTGGAGCAGGACAAATGTCTGCACAGTTACCGCAACCTAAGCAATCCATAGGAGATACCTGGATTTTGTATTCATATCCTTCAAGTCCCTTACCCTTTGCAGCAACGGTCTTAAAGTTTGCAGGAGCAGCTTCTTTTTCGTCTTTATTTACAAGAACCGGACGAATGGTAGCATGTGGACATACGAAAGAGCACTGGTTACATTGGATACAATTATCCGAAATCCATTCAGGAAGATGTACCGCAACACCTCTCTTTTCATAAGCTGCAGTTCCGGATGGGAATGTTCCATCTTCAATGCCTTCAAATGCACTAACTGGAAGATCATCGCCTTCCTGACGATTCATTGGAACAAGAATTTCAGCGATGAATTCAGGAAGTTCTTTCTTTGTTCCATCTACATCTTTTGCATCTGCCCAAGAAGCAGGAACTTCTACTTTAACAAGTCCATTTACACCCATATCAACGGCATCTTGGTTCATTTTAACAATCTTTTCACCTTTTTTGCCGTAAGTCTTAACGATAGATTCCTTTAAATAACCAATTGCCTCTTCTACCGCAATTACATCAGCAAGCTTAAAGAATGCAGACTGCATAATCATGTTGATTCTATTTCCTAAACCAATCTTTTCAGCCATAGCAACTGCATCGATGGTATAGAAGTTAATGTTATTTTTTGCAAGATATTGTTTCATGCTTGCAGGTAAATTTGCTTCCAATCCAGCCATATCCCAATTACAGTTTAGTACAAAGTTACCATTCTTCTTTAATCCCTTTAATACGTTGTATTGGTGTACATAAGCTTGATTGTGACAAGCTACAAAGTCAGCTTCATTGATTAAATAAGTTGACTGAATCTTATTCTTACCAAAACGTAAGTGAGAAATAGTTACGCCGCCAGATTTTTTGGAATCATAAGCAAAATATCCTTGCGCATATAACTCAGTCTTATCACCGATGATTTTGATTGCCTGCTTGTTCGCACCAACGGTACCGTCGGAACCAAGTCCCCAGAACTTGCATCTTACTGTACCAGCTGGCTCTGTTGTGATATCAACAGTAGGAAGAGAAGTATTTGTCAAATCATCAACAATACCAATTGTAAACTGATCCTTTGGCTGCGCTTCCTTTAAATTGTTGAATACTGCAACAATCTGTCCAGGAACGGTATCCTTAGAACCAAGTCCATATCTTCCGCCATAAACTTCAGGAGCATTTTCTTCACCATAGTACATTGTCTTAAGATCCATATAAAGCGGATCACCCATAGCACCAGGTTCTTTTGTTCTGTCAAGAGCTGCGATTCTCTTTACAGTTTTTGGCATAACTGCCTTCAAATATTCCGGAGCCCATGGTCTATATAATCGAACCTTAACAAGTCCAATCTTTTCGCCTTTTTCTAATAGAGCGTTCATAGTTTCTTCAATGGTTTCACAAACAGAACCCATTGCTACAATTACATTTTCTGCATCCGGAGCACCAACATAATCAAATAAGTGGTATTCTCTTCCGGTTAATGCAGAAATTTTCTTCATGTAATCATCCACGATAGCAGGAAGTGCTGTATAGAATTTGTTAGCAGATTCTCTTGCTTGGAAGAAGATATCCGGGTTTTGAGCAGTACCTCTAATTACAGGGTGCTCAGGATTTAAAGCATTGTCTCTAAATCTTTGAACAGCTTCCAAATCAGCCATTTCTTTAAAGTCTTTATAATCAATCAATTCAATTTTTTGAATTTCATGAGAAGTTCTAAATCCATCAAAGAAATGTAAGAAAGGAACTCTGCCCTTAATTGATGCAAGATGAGCGATTCCTCCAAGGTCCATAACTTCTTGAACTGAACAGGAGCAAAGTAATGCAAAACCTGTCTGTCTTGCGGACATAACGTCGGAGTGATCTCCAAAAATACACAATGCATGAGCAGCCAAGGTTCTTGCTGATACATGGAATACACCCGGTAATAACTCGCCGGCAATCTTATACATATTAGGAATCATTAATAAAAGACCCTGAGATGCTGTATAAGTAGTTGTTAATGCACCTGCAGCCAAAGAACCGTGAACAGTTCCAGAAGCACCTGCTTCGGATTGCATTTCAACAACCTTAACCTCTTGTCCGAAGATGTTCTTTTCGCCATGTGCGGCCATTTCGTCCACAACTTCTGCCATTGGGGACGAAGGTGTAATTGGATAGATTGCTGCTACATCAGTAAATGCATAAGACACGTAAGCTGCAGCGGTGTTTCCATCCATGGTTTTCATTTTTTTACCCATGATATACTTCTCCTTTGTTATAAAATTTATTGAATATTGTTTTTTCACTAGCTAACCATCATGTGAACGAACATATACATACAAGACTCATTATAGTACGAAAAAGTCGAATAATCAAGGCTATGAGTCAATGCAAAATAATGTTTTATCAATTCCGTAAATTCTGAGGTTTTTTACAATTTTTTCACGTTCCCAATTTATTTTTTTCTGTCAATTTTATTTTAAACAGAAATAATTGTGAACATGCAATCTTCTTTATTCCCAAAAACGGCATAAAATCGCCCTTTTCGGTCTTTGAGAAAGTATTGCCCTTTTGTACAAAGTCTGCAGTTTTTTTCGGCAAAAGTGCCTTTTCCCCGTAAATCTCCTATCGGACAATACGCACTTATGATAAGCGGCGTAAATCCTCCATCATGCAGCCTTTCGTAATAGATGGGAGATATGGTATTAATTCCATATCTGCATTGTTATATTCTTTCCCAACATCTTTTTCTGCATCCAATTCTTTTTTAAAGTTGAATATATTTCTAAAAAGAACAAATAAGGAATATACAGCCTGCAAGCAATTCTGGTATTTTTTGCATCATTATTTCCTCTATTCCTCTAAAAGTAATTGTTAAAAATTGTATTGTTGTTTATAATACTATATTAGAAAGGCAGGATGCGAGTATGAGAAAACTTAAAGAAATTCTTATGGACAAACAATACATGAAAGCAAGTATCTTTGTTTCGATAACAATCATTAGTATATATATTATTTATCTTGTAATATCGAATTTTTCTTCCATTATAGAGAGCTTAATCTCTGCCATTGGAAACTTAACTTCTGCATTTTCTCCACTACTTATCGGTTTGCTTCTCAGTTATCTTCTAAGTCCTCTTGTAGAAATAATTGACAATAAATTAATCGGTAAATTTTTTATTCCAAAAACAAACGATCCAATTTGTCTAGAGCGCCATACTAAGAGAACCAGAACTATAAGCATTCTCTTAACCTTTCTTCTCATTCTTGGCACTCTCCTTTTAATTTTATACGCGTTTACAGTACTAATTCTGGGACAAGTCGTATTTTATAGCTTAGAAAGTATGATTGATAATCTCGTTCTCTATTTCACGGAATATGAAAAAGTGATTTATGACACACTACAGAAAATACCAAGCAGTGGTCTGGATACAAATTGGCAGGAAACCATTAATCATATCTTAACTTGGTTTTCTCAAATTTTTAATGCAGGTGTCGCAGTTAATTTTGTCGCAAACATCGGAAACGGTATTTTAAATTTTGTTTTGGGTACAGTGGTTTCCTTCTACTTATTAAAAGATCGTGATTTTTTTCTCCGCCTTTGGAGAAAAACCTTACATTTATTGCTTCCAATGGAGCAAAGTTCTAAATTCAGTGAAACTCTAAGAGAAGTTGATGTTGTCATTGCTCGATTTTTGCGCGGACAGCTACTGGATGGTCTTATTATTGCCATCTTATCTTCTATAGGTCTGACTCTAATCGGACTTGATTTTGCTGTTTTTATTGGCTGTTTTGCAGGAATTGCAAACATTATACCTTATTTCGGACCGATTTTAGGTATGATTCCGGCTGCTATTGTAGGTTTATTAAGCGGCAGTTTCAGTCAAGCAGCCTTTGCTATTTTAGTACTATTTATCATTCAGCAAATTGATGGTGCGATCATTTCTCCAAAAGTAGTCGGTTCCAGTACAGGTCTGCATCCTGTTTTTGTTTTAGTTGCAGTCACTGTGGGCGGCTATTATTGGGGAATTTTAGGCATGCTTTTAGCAGTTCCGGTTACAGCAATTCTAAAGTTATTTCTAACGAAAAAATTACGTGATTTAGATTAATCAAAAACGATATTTATTCCTGTCTTTTTCCATTTTACCAAAAATTTATTTTTATAATTTTCCAAATCTAGAATATAAATGGTGCTTTTCTTCTTTTTTTGTTAAATTTTTTACAATCTTCTTTACAAGTTATCTTCCTGTATATATACTGTTGATATCAATTAATTATTATCTTATTTTATTAAACTAGAAAGGACGAACTCTATGCCAAAAAAAGGTATGTATCCGGAAGTTGACTTGATTCTAAAAGCGCATGAATCAAAGCAATCTGCCATTATTTCCATTTTGCAGGATGTGCAAAAACAATACCGTTATCTACCTCCAGAAGTTTTGACTTATGTAGCTCGCCAATTGGATTTAAGCGAAGCAAAGGTTTACAGTGTAGCTACCTTCTATGATAATTTCTCTTTAGAGCCAAAAGGGAAATATTTAATTAAAGTATGCGATGGTACTGCCTGTCATGTTCGAAAATCCATTCCAATTTTAGAAGAATTACGTAAATCCTTAGGATTAAGTGATAAAAAACATACAACAGATGATATGAAATTTACTGTGGAAACTGTTTCCTGTCTGGGAACCTGTGGATTGGCACCCGTTTTAACGGTAAATGATAAAGTATATCCATCTATGACCCCTGAAAAAACAAGAGGTTTATTAAAGCAGTTAAAGGAGGAGGACAACGAATGAGAATTCCATCATTGGCTGCCTTCCAAAAAAGGCAAATGGAGTGTGCAAAAGCTCTTAAACTGGAGCACAAAAAAATATTGGTTTGCGGCGGAACCGGCTGTGTAGCAGGGGGTTCTTTGGATATCTATGCTGCATTCCAAGAAATCATCAAAAAAAGCAATTTTACTTTTGTTGATGTGCAACTTGAAAAAGAAGAAAAACCACATGTATCTGTAAAGAAAAGCGGCTGCCACGGTTTTTGTGAAATGGGTCCTTTGGTACGCATTGAACCTTACGGAATTCTGTACGTTAAAGTAACCAAAGAAGATGTACCTGAGATCTTCCAAGAAACAATTCTTAAAGGAAAGCCGGTAAAACGTCTTCTTTACCATTTTAATGGCAAAAACCATACAACCGAAAAAGATATTCCTTTTTATAAAAAACAAAGAAGAGAAGTTTTAGAGCACTGTGGCCTTATCGATGCTGAATCCATAGAAGAGTATATCGGTATCGGCGGCTATACTGCGTTTACAAAAGCTTTGTTCCAAATGAACAGTGATGAAGTTATTGAAGAGGTGGTTCTCTCCAAGCTTAGAGGAAGAGGAGGCGGCGGCTTCCCTACCGGAAAAAAATGGATGCAGGTGGCGCGTCAAAAAGAATCCACCCGTTACGTTGTCTGTAACGGTGACGAAGGAGATCCTGGTGCATTCATGGATCGAAGCGTTATGGAGGGCGACCCGCACAGAATGCTAGAAGGTATGCTTATCGCTGCCGTCGCTGTACGTGCTACGGAAGGCTTTATCTACGTGCGTGCCGAATATCCTTTGGCAGTCACTCGTCTTCGTAATGCGATAGAGCAAGCAAGAGACTGGGGTTTACTCGGTGAAAATATTTTAGGCTCTGATTTCAGCTTTGATATCAAAATTAATCAAGGAGCCGGTGCATTTGTTTGCGGTGAAGGAAGTGCATTAACGGCATCCATCGAAGGTGACCGTGGTATGCCTCGTGTAAAACCGCCAAGAACCGTTGAACAAGGTTTGTTTAACAAACCAACCATTCTAAATAATGTAGAAACATTTGCAAACTTACCAAGCATTATACTAAATGGTAACGAATGGTTCCGTTCCATGGGTACACCGAACAGTCCGGGAACAAAAGCATTTGCTCTGACCGGAAATGTAAACAACACCGGACTTATCGAAGTTCCTATGGGTACAAACTTAAGAGAAATCATCTATGAAATCGGTGGCGGAATCAAAAACGGCAAAGACTTTAAGGCTGTACAAATTGGTGGTCCATCCGGCGGCTGTCTATGTCTGGATAAAGAACACCTTGACCTGCCGCTTGACTTTGACTCCTTAAAATCGGCCGGTGCTATGATTGGTTCCGGTGGTCTCGTTGTTATGGACAGTGATACTTGTATGGTTGAGGTTGCTCGCTTTTTTATGAGCTTTACTCAAAGAGAGTCTTGCGGAAAATGTGTTCCATGCAGAGAAGGTACTCTTCGAATGCTGAACATCTTAGAAAATATCACTAAAGGAAAAGGTACCTTAGAAGATCTTGACCTTTTAGAAGAACTGGCAGAAACCATTACCGATACCGCACTTTGCGGGCTTGGAAAAACGGCTTCGCTTCCGGTAATCAGTACCCTGAAGTATTTCCGTGACGAATACCTCGCTCACATTGTAGATAAAAAATGTCCAACGAAAACTTGCAAATCACTTTCTTCTTATGTCATCGTTGAAGATAAATGTAAGGGATGTTCCAAATGTGCAAGAAATTGTCCGGTTAATGCAATCAGCGGTACGATTAAAGAGCCATTCATCATTGACCAAGCGAAGTGCATAAAATGTGGTGCTTGTAAAGACGCTTGCAGCTTTGCGGCCATTGAGGAGGTATAAACAATGAATAAAATTGCGACAACAAACCACGATGAATTTATGTGGATTGATGGCCTGAAGGTAAAGCTGGAGGGCGAAAAGAATATATTAAAGGTCATTCGAAAAACCGGAATCCACCTTCCGACCTTCTGCTATCACTCTTCCTTAAGTACCTATGGTGCTTGTCGTATGTGTGTAGTAGAAGATGAAAAAGGCACAGTTATGGCGGCTTGCTCTACCTTGCCTAAAAATGGAATGTCCATTAAAACAAACACGAAGAAACTATTAAAGCACAGAAGAATGATTCTTGAGCTTATTTTAGCGAACCATTGCAGAGACTGTACGGTATGTGAAAAAAATGACGATTGTGAACTTCGCTCTCTCGCTGCTCGTCTGGGAGTAAAACACATTCGTTTTGATAACAACCGTGAAATACAGCCAGTGGATCATTCCAGTCCGTCGATTATCAGAGACCCAAGTAAATGTATCCTTTGTGGAGACTGCGTACGAGTATGTTCCGAAACACAAGGTATGGGTATCTTAGATTTCGCACACCGCGGTGCCGATATTCAAGTTACAACTGCCTTCAATAAAAAATTAAGTGAAACAGATTGCGTTTCCTGCGGTCAGTGTGTTGCAGTATGTCCTACCGGAGCACTGGTTATTAAATCGGAAACACAAAAAGTATGGGACGCATTGCTTGATCCAAACAAACGTGTTGTTTGTCAAATGGCACCGGCTGTTCGTGTTGCACTTGGTGAAGAATTTGATCTTCCTGCAGGGGAACTGGTTACCGGTAAAGCATTTGCGGCACTAAACCGATTAGGCTTTGATTATGTTTATGATACAAGTTTATCCGCAGATATGACAGTTGTTGAAGAAGCGAATGAATTTATGAAACGCTTAGAAGATGGTGGTCCATTCCCTATGTTCACCTCTTGCTGCCCTGCATGGGTTAAATTTGTAGAGAGTAAGCATCCGGATCTTTTGGATAATATCTCTACTTGCAAATCTCCAATGCAAATGCTTGGTGCAATTTCTAAAAAACATTTTACACAACCAAAATGGAATGATAAAGAAACCGTTATGGTTGCGATTATGCCTTGTACTGCTAAAAAAGCAGAAGTTGCTCGACCAGAATTTGTTCATAATGGAAAACGTGACGTTGATATCTGTATTACCACGCAGGAATTAGCATATATGATTCAAGAGGCTGGTATCGATCTTTCCAACCTCACACCGGAATCCCCGGACATGCCATTTGGTCTTGCTTCCGGTTCCGGGCTCTTGTTTGGTGTTACTGGCGGTGTTGCAGAAGCCGTTATTCGTCGCTGTAATGCTGAAAAAACCTCAGAGTCACTCCAATCCATTTCTTACTGCGGCGTTCGCGGCATGGAAGGAATAAAAGAGGCTACGATTGAGGTTGGTGACCGTGAAATTCGAATTGCGGTTGCACACGGACTACAAAATGCAGACCAATTGATCAAGCAAATGAACAGCGGCAACATCTATTATGATTTTGTAGAAGTTATGGCCTGTCCTGGCGGATGTGTATGCGGCGGCGGTCAGCCAATTGCGAAGAGAAGACTTACTCGCGAAAAGAGAATGGAAAGTATATACAATGCTGATGGCATTGCTCAGCTCAAATACTCGGATGAAAATCCACAGGTGAAAAGCCTTTATTCTGATATGAAACAGGAAGATGTTCACCATCTATTGCATGTTCACTATCCAAAGCCCGTAATGGATGAAGAATAAAAGATTTTTATCAGAAAAATAAAAGAATAATAAAATAATGAAAAATGAAATGCCCGTGATACAAAATTATCACGGGCATTATTATTTGTTTTATATGAGACGAAAAGCTTAAACTTAAGCTGCCGGTTTCATACTCTCAGCCATTTTCATATAATCTACAACATTGGCTCCCTTTGGAATGGTTGTATCAACCTTTTCTGTTGTAACTTCTGACTTTACATTCATATCCATAGTCATATCCATTACATTCGCAACTTCAACTACCATATTAAGTGTAGAATTAAAAGAATCTCCTGTTACATCAACGTTAACATTAACGCCTTCAGCCTTCATGTTAAATTTAACTTTGCAGTTTTTCATTTTAGCATTTTGTTCCTGAAGCTCAATGGTACAAGAAAAATCCATGTCTTTAAATTCTGCCATATCTTTTGCAGTAAGGTTCAATTCCTTGCTATGCTTTGTCAATACAGAAACTAAAGATGCCTTATCAACTACTAAAGTATGTGTATTACCTACTGTCTTAAAGGCACTGTCTCCAGCCACTTCCTTGACAATGTCATACAATAAAACAGAGTCTTTATAAGTATCTACTGTATAACTGCTTGAAACACTATTTGCTAATTTGGTCAGCATTTCAGCAACATCTAGGTTTCCGGCAAATCCCTTGCTGATATTCATCAATCCTTGGTAATCCATACCCATCTCTTTGTACATAGCATTCATATCCATCTTATACCATGTATCTGCATCAACCTTCTGACCTAAACTTCCCATAATATTGGATAGCATAGGGCACTTCATATACATAATGCCCGTATCATCCATTTTAATCTGCATGTCAATATTTTTTAATGATTCCATCATAGGAACTAACATGGCTTTTTCCTCGTCTGTCATCTTTTGATCCTTCATAAGAGATTCCATATCCAAAGCCATCTTCATAGAAATGTCCGCATTCATCATCTGCTGCAATCCTGTCATTTCTCCAGAAAAGCCTACACTCATTTGCTCAGGAGCACTTGCCTTCTCTCCTTCATTGGTTACAGATGGTGTCTGAACATTGATTTTTCCCTTTAATGTGCCCTTAGTTTTATATGCTTTTGTAGTATCATATTCTACTGCATAAGGCATACTCAAATAAGAGAAATCTTTATTGGCATTCTCAAATATTTTATTGAAGTCAATAATGATAACCGCTTTGTTTGCATTATCCCAACCAACGGAATATCCAAACCCTTCTGCAATCGCACGTGTGGATACATAAGTTCGATTACTCTTATTATCAACGAAAGGTACCACATCCATTTTTTTGTTATCTGTTTTATCACCGGTAGTTACTTTTAAGTCTGTGCTTCCAACCGCAAAAGAAATCACCTTATCTCCAAGAGTCGCTGTAACGACCGCTTTTTCTTGGTCATAATCTACCTTTGCGTTCAATTTTTCTAAAATCGCACGAAACGGTACCATAACTCGATTATCAACCATTTTTGGCACAGCATCTGTAAAGCTCATCATCTCGCCGTTTACTTGAACTTGCACTTGAGCTGGCGCCTTTGTTTCAGATGCAAATACCATTACACCACTGGTAAATACCATAGTTATTACTAAGGCAACTGCCAGTACTTTTTTCAGTGCATTGAATTTCATTTTCTTTTTCCCCCTTATAAATACACTTCAACATTTGAACCCCAATTCTTATAACAGGAGTTTATACACATTACAGTTTAACAAATATATGGTAATAATTCAACATTAATTCCTTTCTTTTCCTTTTATTTGTAAAGAATTTTTATTTAGTTTCTTCCATATTATTTTCTGAATTTGACTGTTTCTTTGTATATAAAACACCGCATACTACAGCGGTAAGCGGTATGGTTAAAAGAATAGCCGTACTTCCTACTAAAGCCTGCAAAATTTCCGCTATAATCTGTTCCCTGTTCATAAGTTCAGTCATTGAACTTGTATAAGTAATTAAAAGCAAGACACTTGAAAAAGAGCTTCCAATGTATGCTAATACCAATGTGTTTGACATGGTACCCATGATATCACGTCCAATGGCAAGCCCGCTTCTTACAAGCTTTCGGAATGATATATTTTCCATATGCTGACGTATCTCATAGAGTGAAGATGCAATATCCATCGCAACGTCCATAACCGCACCCATTGCACCAATAACAATCGCTCCAAAAATAACTGCCTTTAAATCAATTGGATTTTCAATATTCATCATATGTAAATAAACAGAGTGTTCATCCACATATCCCGTCATATATAGAAATCCATCCATTCCAATGGTTAATAATGCAGAAACAATGACCCCGAAAACGCACCCGCAAATTGTAGCCAGTGTTTTCTTCCCAAGTCCATTGACAAGCATTAATGTCATTATAATGGTATAAATACACGTAACGAGTGACGTCACGTAAATATTATAGCCATTTAATACAGATGGAATAAAAACAGCGAACACAGCGAGACAAGTTAATGAAAGAGAAAGAATTGTATTAATGCCTTTTCTACCTCCCAAAACAATTAACAGAATAAAGAATAAGATAGCAAGCCATATAATTATATTAAATCTGGCAAAATCGCCAAAAACCCATTCCGTTTCAAATTCTTCAGATGGATAATTATAAATGATTACTTTATCCCCTAGTTCAATTTCTTTCAGTGGTGCATAGGATTCATCCAAAATCTGAGATACAGTAACCGTTTCACCCTTTTGTTCTCCGGTTAAAATTTTACAATCAAAAATAATCGCGCGGTTTTTAAAAACCTCTCCTCCGAGTGAATAGTCCTTTTGCTGCTCACCAGTTACCTGAACAACTTCTGCTTTTGCTGCTGCAGAATCACTTTCCTGAAACAAATCCAAATCTTTACTTACAATTCGATTTCCGATAAAAATTAATAAAATGGAAATCAAAAGTGTAAGCACCCATACAATCTCATTCGTTCTTTTCTTATTTTTTAATCTCATAATATCTCCTACCGTCTTAAGTAATAAAAACCTTAAATCCCCGCTATTATAACTTGTTTTTTTTCTGTCTGTCAAGGGAATGAAAAGTTAAGAAAAATAAAAGAAAACTAATACATTCGTTTTCCAGGTTGAATGTATCAGTTTTCTTCTTTTACTATATTTGGATGAGAGTATAAAAGGTATCGTTTTTACAGAGTAATTACGGTTCCTGTTTTTCCTTCTAATGCTTCTACTGCCTTAAACAAAGAAGTAATGATTGCTTTCTTTCCAGGATTTGCTTTTGCAAACTTTACAGCAGCCTGTACCTTTGGTAGCATGCTTCCTGGTGCAAAATGACCTTCTTCAATGTATTTTTCAGCTTCTGCTACAGTTAAATTAGCTAAATTCTTCTGATCCGGCTTGTTAAAGTTAATTGCAACTTGCTCTACTTCAGTCAAAATCATCAATGCATCTGCACCTGTTTGTTCTGCCAAAAGTTCAGCAGCAAAATCCTTATCGATAACAGCAGCAACACCTTCTAAACCTTGCTCTGTTTCGACAACCGGAATACCGCCACCTCCGCAAGTAATTACGATTGTAGAATCCCACAGTCTGTTTACAGAATCAATTTCGCAAATCTTTGTAGGAATTGGGGAAGCAACCACACGACGGAAACCTCTTCCTGCATCTTCCTTCATGGTATATCCCTTTCCTTCCATTTCCTTTGCTTCTGCTTCAGAATAGAAAGGACCGATTGGCTTTGTTGGATTCTTAAATCCTGGGTCTTCACTGTCAACAACCATTTGTGTTACTAAAGTAACAACCGGAATGTCTCTTTCAACTTCTTTCAATGCCTGCTTTAAACCCTGCTGAATGTGATAGCCAATATAACCTTGGCTCATTGCACCACAAACGTCAAACGGCATTGCCGGAGTAACATCTTTTGCTGTTTCCGATGCCAACAGGATTCTTCCTACCTGTGGACCGTTTCCGTGAACGATTGCAATTTCATGTCCTTGCTTTACGATTTCTGCAATGTATTTACAAGTTCTTTTTACTACATCTAGCTGAGCTTCTGCAGTTGCAGGGCCTTTTGCATCTTGCAATGCATTTCCACCCAAAGCAATTACTAATTTTTCTTTCATTTTATCCTCCATTTAAGCGGTCCTACCTTTTACGTGTATAACCCTTATTTTGCTTAATCTCTGTTAATTGGCATACTCATACATCTTGGGCCACCTCTGCCTCTGGAAATCTCAGAGCTAGGGATGGTAAGTACCTTAATACCATAATTAGAAAGGATCTCATTTGTAATGTAGTTTCTGTCGTAAGTAACTACTACGCCAGGAGCGATTGCCAATGTATTGGAACCATCGTTCCATTGTTCTCTTTGTGCTGCCATTCTATCGTTACCGCCGCAACGAATCAATTCAACTGCCGGCAACTTGAGCTCGGATTTCAACAGGTTCGTCAAGGTATCTGTTGCAGAAATAAACTGCAATGCCCCATCTTTACCTAAAGTGATTTCATATAAGTTTAATGGTCCCTCAATCTCTGGATGAATTGTGAATTTATCATAGTCTACCATAGTAAATACGGTATCAAGATGCATAAATGCACGACACTTAGGGATATCAAATACCAATACTTTCTTAAAACTATTTTCACTCTTTAAAACTTTTTCTGCTAAAATACTAATGGCTTCTGCAGAAGTTCTCTGAGAAAGTCCAATGGCTACGATTTCAGGAGAAAGAACTAAGATATCTCCACCTTCAATCGGATTTGGTCCTTCATGCTGATACCAAAGATGTGTTCCTTCCGGCATCAAATCTTTGTTGTTTTCAAATACGTATTTCAGCATGAGAGATTCTCTTTTTCTTGCTTCTGTGCTCATGCAATTTACAGAAACACCGTTTCCGATGCTAGCACCTGGGTCTCTTGTAAAATACAAGTTTGGCATAGGGTCTGTGTAATACGGATAACCTTCCGCAATGATGCCTGCAAAAGAATTTGGCGCTTTTACCTGTACATCGGTCTTTTTGATACCTTTAATACATTGAGTAACCATATCTTCTACAGATTTTTCCATTAACCATTCTTGAATGACTTCCTTTGCATAAGGAGAAACGATGTTGCTCTCTTCAACAAATTCCTTTGTAAATGCTCTTCTCACTTCATTATCTTGTAAAGCCTTTACAACTTCATGTTCACAGTATACTACTTCAACACCATTTTCTCTGAGTACATCAGCAAAGCAATCATGCTCATGCTGTGCAACCTTTAAGTAAGGAATATCATCAAACAATAGACGTTCAAAGTTATCCGGTACTAAGCCTTCCACTTCTTGACCCAATCTATGCAACATTACCTTATTTAATTTTCCAATTTCGGAATAAACATTAACTCCCTGTTTCATCCTGGTCACCATTCCTTCTATTACTGTCGGGTAGGAGACTCCCGCTCTCCTACCCTACTATATTTTCTGGTTTACAGCTATGGTACGCTGTGGATCGTTGTTATTCTATTACGTCTATGTCGTTAAATTGTAGCTACGATAACAGCCTTAATTGTATGCATTCTGTTTTCAGCTTCATCAAACACAACGGAATGTTTGCTTCTGAATACTTCGTCCGTAACCTCACGAATGTCATAGCCTTTTTCTTTCTGAGTCTTTGCCATAGTTGTTTCAAAGTCATGGAAAGAAGGTAAGCAGTGTAAGAACAATACATCTGGATTTTCAGTTTCCTTGATCATTTCCATAGTTACCTTGTAAGGAGTTAACATACGTACTCTTTCTGGAATCTTGTCTTCTTCTCCCATAGAAGCCCAAACATCAGTGTAAAGTACGTCAGCACCCTTCAAGCAGGAAGCGTCATGGCATACTTCAATGGTAGCACCAGTTTCTTTTGCAACTTCTCTAGCAGCTGCTAAAACGTTTTCGTCTACCTTTAATTCTTCTGGACCATATGCTACGAAATGCATACCCATTTTTGCACAGCCATACATCCAAGCGTAGCTCATGTTGTTGCGGATGTCGCCGCAGAATACTACCTTAACCTGATTTAACGGTTTCGCACAATGTTCTTCAATTGTTAATAAGTCAGCTAAAATCTGAGTTGGGTGGTCAACATCAGTCAAACCATTCCATACAGGAACACCAGAGAACTTAGCTAAATCTTCAACAACTTTCTGATCAAATCCTCTGTATTCAATACCATCATAGAATCTTCCTAAAACTTTTGCAGTATCTTCTAAGGATTCCTTTTTACCCATCTGGGAACTTCCGCTGTCAAGGAAAGTAACGCCTGCGCCTTCTTCCATAGCTGCTACTTCAAATGCGCATCTTGTTCTTGTAGATCCCTTTTCAAACAACAATACAATCGTCTTTCCTCTAAGAACGTGATTTACAATTCCAGCTCTCTTCTTTGCCTTCAGATCATGTGCTAAATCAAGCATATATCTGATTTCGCTAGGAGTGAAATCCATCAATGTTAAGAAACTTCTTCCCTTTAAATTTACTGCCATTTTTCTCTACCTCTCTCATTCTTAAATTTTAGTTTATAACTTATCTCCTAAATACATGTAAATCTTATTTTTTTTCTTTACAGTGTATTAGTTTGATACATCTTTAACAAAATCATACTATACTAATTGAAAAAATAAAGTACCAGTCCCATTTTTTTTGCGTGTGCCAGTTAAATATTTTGTATATTTTCAATATTTTCAAAATATATTTGCCGATTCTTCAAAACAGCCTTATCATTTTTTAAAAAATATCTTAAATTCAGTCTTTTTCTAAGCTTTGCTCCATTGCCTCAACAAGAAGACTCATTCCTTTTTCAATTTGCTCCAATCCCGGATAAGAATAATTCAATCTTATATATTGCTCCCCCTTTGTCCCATACGGAAAAAATACACTGCCAGGAATAAATGTTACGCCCTTTTTTCCGGCCAATTCAAGCAATCGACTTAAATTCATATTTTCCGGAAGTTTGCACCAAATATAAACGCCACCTTTTGGCTTCTTAAATGTTACACCCAAGTTTTCCGCTGTTTTTAAACACTCACACATCAAATCTCTTTTTTTTCTATAATCTTCACAAATGCTCCTGAGATTTTTTTGATACGTTCCATTTTTCATATAAGTACTAAGAAGCCTTTGTGACAGACTGTCAAAGCTTACCAAACGCAAAGAAATTAAGTGGCTGAAATTTTTTATAACAACACGAGGTGCCACAACAAAAGCAACCCGAATGCCAGGTGCAAACGTTAAAGCAAATGAATAAATATAAATAACGGAGTTACGCGTGTCCAACGCTTTTAAAGAGGGGGTTTGTTTTTCTTGATAACAAATTTCGGACGCACCATCGTCCTCAATGATTGGTACATGGTATTGATAAGATAACTTCAGGAGAGCTTTTCTTCTCCGAAGGCTCATGATTATACCCGTAGGATCATGATAACTTGAGTTTACATAAATAAATTTGGGGTGATATTTTACAATTAAAGGTTCAATGCGATCTGTAAGCATCCCTTCCTCATCTACAGGAACGGTAATGATTTTTGCACCTGCTAAACGAAGTTCACGAAAAACATCCGGTGAAATAGGCTCTTCCGTAATAACGACATCTCCTTCTTCAATAAAAAGTTCTGTCAAATAATCAATTGCCTGATTTGTTTCTGATACGATTTGAATTTCTCCATGCTTGGCATTAATTCCTTTTCCTTGTAAGAATACGGAAATTGCCTGACGCAGTTCAAAAAGTCCCTGATATGGTGTATACGCATACAGATCATCCTTTTTTTCCCTACTCTCTTTTGAATCGGCAATAAGCTGCTCTAAGATTAGGGCTAAATCGGGACCATAATAAGACTCCGGTGCTGCAATTCCTCCCGCGAAGGAAATGTTTCCGTTGTCGTACGATCTAGAAAATAGGTCGTCAAATGTAGTCTCCAAATCCAAAACCGGCTGTCGAATTAAATGAGACCAAATTACACTTTCACTTTTTTTCAAATCTTCGTTCTTTTCAGTTGTTTCGTTCTGTTCAAAACTTGATTCATCCACACTGCGATAAGTAACTCGATATCCCTTACCCTGTGATGCACTAATCAAGCCATCGGCCTTTAACTCATTATAAGCTTTGATGATCGTATTTCTGTGTACATCCGCAATCTTAGCCATGACACGCTCAGAAGGAAGAACAGAATCATCCGGCAATTCCTCTTTTAGTATCATTTCTTTAATTTGATTTTTAATTTGCCGATAAATCGGCGTTTGACTTCGATGATTAACAGTTATATTCATTTTCTACTTTTATCCTTATTAAAGTACTCATTCATTAACTTCTGAGCCAAGAACTTTTGGGCATTGGCTTTCATCGACAGATTAGCAATCAGCATAAATAATTCAGTGGTATCGTCATCTGCAAGTTCATTGTCATCTAAATTCTTTTTAATACGGTTAATGTCTTCTGTTACCTCTGCCAGCAAATTTTTCTGCTCTTGTTCATACAGATTTAATATATTGTCATAAATTCTATGAAAATCAAATTTCTCGTCAAACTCGGAATTATAATTTTCAATTAATGGTTCCATTAATGTCTGAATTTCTTCCATTTGGAAAGTTCCTTTTAAATAGAAAATTAAGGTTAATAAAATAAGATGATCTTTCGTATATCTCTTATTCTTTGGTCTCGGTATCAAGTGATGCTTTGAATAATTAGAAACCATGGTCTTTGTCATTACTTGATCCTTCGCTTCCTTTTTATAAGCATTTAAGTGCTTATTGATAAACATGACTGCCTGATCCATATAAAGTTCCATATCCGGAAACGCATCACTGGAAATCACTCCACCATTTACAAATTCCTCTACGGTTTGCTTTATGAACTCCTCATATCTCATATTGGACGCACCTTTTCCTTTCTTTTTCTATTTTATTATTCCTCTGTAATACCTTTTGTATTACTAAACTGCATTATAAAGTTTTATAAAACCGATGTCAATGTTTCTCAGAAATATCTTATGTCGTTCAATAAAATTCTTACATTATATTATTAAAAATCTTACAGTAAATAAATCATACCTCATTTACTATCTCATATCAAAAAAATTCCAAGAATATATAATATTTTTTTATTTTTAGTAAAGATTTTTCTTGCATATTTATTTTTATTTTTGTATAATTATTCGAAATAATTATTAAGGTAAAAAGAAAGGAAGATATATTATGGAAGGTTTATTATATCTGGAAGACGGTACCGTCTTTCTTGGAAAGGGGTTTGGCTTTCCAAAAACTTCGGTCGGAGAATTGGTTTTTAATACGTCCATGACTGGCTACCAAGAAATTCTTACCGATCCCTCTTATTCAGGTCAAATTATTAACTTTACTTATCCTCTAATTGGCAATTATGGCATTACCGAATCTGAAAATGAATCCAATGAAATTCATGCCTTTGGCGCAATTGCAAAGCATATTTGCTTTGAACCCTCTAATTATAAATCTATTAGTAACATAGACCAGTGGCTTTTCAATCGAAAAGTTCCTGGTCTTTTTGAAATCGATACGAGAGCCATCACACGAAAAATCAGAGAGTTTGGTGCAATGAAATGTGTGATCAGTAATGAAAACATATCCATAGCGGAGGCCAAAAAATTATGTGAGGAATCCACGCTTCGCCAAGATTATATGAAAACTGCGGGAACAAAAGAAATGATACATATCCCCGGAAACGGATCTAAGGTTTCCGTATTGGACTTCGGTGTAAAAACAAACATATTAAATGAGCTTAAAAAGAGAGATTGTGATGTTTATCTGTTTCCTTACAACAGTACTGCTCAACAGCTCCTGTCAGTGAATCCAGATGGTTTGTTTCTAACCAATGGACCAGGAGATCCAAAAGAAGCAACGGAAGCAGTGAATGAAATTCGGTTGTTATTATCCAAGGTTCCGATTTTCGGTATCTGCATGGGTCATCAAATCCTCGCACAAGCCGTAGGGGGGACAACGTATAAAATGAAATACGGCCATCGAGGCGGAAATCACGGTGTCTTCGATAAAGATA
>JAYFPL010000043.1:0-9812 GCA_034927775.1 Anaerovorax sp.
CTCAATTAACATTCCTTTTTCTTTTGCGTAAAGCTTAGCATGCATTCTCTCATCATAATCCTGATTAATACGTAAATTTTTAAAGATTTCACGATTATGTGTTTCCTGATACAATGCAAACCATTCTACACCCAATTCTGCAAAGGAATCAATTAACTCATCACTGATCACACCAGGTGAAAGCATAACTGGAAGTCCGGTTTCTTTTTTAATGTCTTCTGCAATCTTAAGCACTGATGCAAAACTCTCTTTGTGATAAATCGGATCCTCTCCCATCGTTAAATCCAAAAGATGTACACCAGATTTTGCCAAACGAACAGCTAACTCAACCACTTCTTTTGGATCCTTACGATAGCGTTCAATATTATTCGATTTTCTATAATAACAGAAATTACAATTATTTCTACACCAAGTTGAGAAATAGACAAAGCCATACATAAAAATTTTCTTTCCAAAGGTTTTTTCTCTGACCTGTCTTGCAGCTGCAAAAAGTTCTTCCATCTCATTTTTATCAGTAATGGATAATAGTGTTACAATCTCCTCTTTGGTCAATACCTCTCCCCTAATTGCTTTCTCAATTTCTTTCATGGTAAACCTCATTTCTTTTTCTTATGCTTCTTGGATATAATTTTATAAGCCCCTAAAATTAGGGGCTTACATTCTTGGCGAGGAGCCCGAGAGTCTCACTCGGCTACATAAATTTAGAGTCTATGTGATCCATACGATCCGCCCCCCATGTCCATATTTATTTACAAAGCTCACCCAACATTGCTAAAGTACCAATTTGCAGCCAATCATGTATGGTATGTGCCTTATATTTCAACTTCATCATTTCATCCAAAGAAAGCGGAACTCCCGGTGTGGAAATCCATGCTTCTTCATGTAGCATTCCTTCATGAATCCACTCTCCTTCACAGGTAGCATCCATTACCAAAGTAAAATCCTTAATTCTACTGCAATCAGAGAGGAAATCAGCTCCCAATTCAAATGAAACCTTTTTAAGTAATAATTCATTCTTATCATAAAAAACAGGTCTTGCTTTTTTTTGTTGTAAACATCTTCCAATTTCCGTGCCAACAACGCCACAGCCGAGAACTAAGACTTCTCTTCCGCTTAATAATCCGCATGCTTGCTCCAAAGCGTTCACATAACCTCTTGCAGTACCAATATTATTATCACTCATTCGGTTCTTATGTAAATGCATACCAATATAACGTGCATCGTCTGCCATAAAAAGTATGCTGGCATTACGTAGATAAGCTTCATACATACCATCTACATCACAAGCATTCGTAACGAATACGGAAAAACCTGCCTGACGAATAATTGCCGCCACAGAATCCGCAAAGGTACCAATGATGCCCATTCCTGTAGTAACTGGAACTACCGCAACGAATTCTTCCTTGGCAGCTTCCAAAACAACATCCTTTGAGATATCGTTAGATACAGCAGCCAAACCCGCAAAATCTAAGGCTATCTTTGCTTCTAATTCTTTTTCATAGAAGGCCATCGTGGCTTCCATGTCGCAAATCCATTCTTCTCTTAAACGCGTCATTTTGCATCCCACCTTATTGATCCTGTGTAACTATTATATCATCTTTCTTAAGCTCTTTTCCATAGTGTTGTGAAAAAAAAGTCTTCGAATATTTATCTAATTTCCATTGTGGAACCTTACAATCTTTGCATGGTTCCACAGCCCACTTATTTCGAATCCAACGTGCTGCTCTTGAAGTTTTTGAATTATATACTCGAAAGAATTTGCCACAATGAGTTGTAATCTCAATAAAATCTCCTTTAAGCTCTACTTGCCTTACACCATGCAATCTACCGCTTCGAGAAGGCCAAAGCTTCATTTTATTGATTAGAGGATATAATTCTACATACTTTCGATAGTATCGTTTCTTTTCATTACTCATTTCTTTTTCAGCAGCTCCTTTGCTATTCTTACTGCTTCAATTGCATCTTCACTGTAAGCATCTGCACCGATTTTTTTTGCCCATCTTGCAGTACAAGGTGCTCCGCCAACCATTGTTTTATATTTTTGGCGAATCCCCAAATCCCGCAAAAGCATTTCTAACTTTTTCTGCTCCGAAAGTGTTGATGTAAGTAAGGCACTTGTCCCAATAATATCTGCTCCGCAACGCTCTGCCGCCTCAACAATTGTCTGAACCGGTACTTCACGACCAAGATCAATCACCTCAAAGCCAGCTAATTTCAATGCGGATGCAACAATACCTTTTCCAATATCATGAACATCTCCCTCAACAGTTGCTATTAATATTTTACCGGTGGTTTCTACGGGAATTGAATCGACTCTTTTTATAATACGATCCATAACGTTTTTCATTACTTCACTACAATAAATCAATTCTGGAAGTGAAATGTTCCCTTTTTCAAAGGTTTCTCCTACCAGGCGATTTCCATCACTGAATCCCTCGCATAAAATCGTAATCCATTCTTTATCTTCTAATTTTAGGATTTGATCAATCAAGCCAAAAGCCTTTGCTTCATCTGCATCAATAATAGACTCAGCCGCGGTCTTCTTTACTTCTTCATGATTCAACAAAACCACCTTCCTCTATACTACACGTTCAATCTAGCTCCATCCAAGTATGCCAAGCCTCTTCCGACTCGCTTGATATTTTGATAATTACCCATGATCATGGCGATTCGTTCGATTCCAAATCCAATACCAACCCATGTATCAAAAATACCCCATTTGCTGTCTAAAAAGTGTGGTCCATATGCTCCGGAAGCGAGTTCAACATCTCCAACCATAATATCTAATGTTTCGCCGTATACTTCCGACTTCTCGATTACCAATTCGTAATCCTCAATTCCCAATGTTTTCATTGCATTGATAGCCAAATTTTTAAGACGATCCATTTGTTCGCCTTCCTCTACACCTGCAAGTTCAACGAAATTTAACATAGTAAACTCATTTAAATGTTGTGCCCCTTGACTTTCTTTACGGAAGCAAGAGCCTACTTCAAAAATACGAACAGGCTCTTTTGCCACTTTTTGAATGTCACGCATCATCTCATAAAGATTGGGGGCCAACATAGGACGCAAACATCGTTTTTGATCCAACCAAAATACCTGATTTGTCAATGGATGCTCTTTCGTAATTGTCATCTTCGACAACATAGACTCTGTAATCATCAAAGGCGTTGCTACCTGAGTAAAGTCTTCCTCTTCACAAAGCCATTGTGCTAGTTTATTCTGTACTTCAATTAATAGTGGTTTATGTTTCCTATGGATACAATCTAAGATTTTATCACGATTTATTTTTACGTAGAATTTTTCTTTTTCTTTATAAAATGCATCCCTTTGACCTGTATTTTCAAAAGTCATATCTAAATCTTCTTGGCTTGCATTTAACTCTGTCAAACGATGCTTTTGAGTTACGGTCAAAGTTTCTGTCATTTTATTATACCTATATACCTTTCATTTATTTCATAAAATACATTGCTTTTAAAAATTCTGTTTGGAAATCCGGATGAGAAGCTAACTCAATATGATCCGTTTCCTTTGCAAAACGACCAGCAAGTTCTCTCTCTTTGTCTGAAAGCAGTGCCATGCAGGCTCCTGCACCAGCAGCATTTCCAATAGAAATTACATTTTCAAGTCCTACTTTAGGGAACAAACCAATTCGTAATGCACTTTCTTTTTTTATGTAATTACCAAAAGCACCTGCTAAAATTACCGTATCAAGTTCTTCCGGCTTAACACCTAATTCACACATCATAATTTTGATACCTGCAAAAATAGCGCCTTTTGCTAATTGTACTTCACGAACATCCTTTTGTGTTAATACAATGTTCTCTCCTTCTTTTTTTCTATATAAAATAAAGCCGCCACCTTCGTCATCACTATATAATCGTTCAATAAGATTTTCGGACATCCCAGCTTTTCTTGCTGTTTCTACACTTACAATTCGTCCTTTTTTATCCAAAATTCCTGCATCCAGCATTTGTGCTATAGCATCAATAAGTCCTGAACCACAAATACCTACTGGCTCCTCTTGATCAATAACGGATAATTCCACTTCTCCATTTTCAATGGTCACTCTTTCAATAGCGCCAGCTGCCGCACGCATTCCCTGATAAATCGCCGCTCCCTCAAAAGCAGGTCCTGCAGCGGTGGAACATGCAACAATTCTACCATCACGAGCGAATAGAATCTCTCCATTTGTTCCAATATCAATTGCTAAATTACAGCCTTTTTTCTCTTTTAATCTTGACGCTAATAATACTGCCACGATATCTGATCCAACATGTCCGGCAATGTTCGGTAAAAGATGTACATTTGCTTTAGGATTCACATCAATGCCCAGTTCCTCCGCCAAGGTATTTACAGATCTGCAAAATACAGGTGCAAAAGGCGCTCTTGCTAAAGATGCCGGATTTACTCCTAAAAACAGATGGCTCATCGTAGTATTACCAACTACAGTTAGTTCGTAAATTTGGCTGCGTATCATATTGACTCTTGATTCAAACTCTGCAATGATATCTCTAAAGCAATTGCATACTTTTTTCTGCATTTCCGTAATATGATCCGCCGATGTATTGCTATAATGGATACGAGAAATAACATCAGAGCCGAAAACACTTTGTGGATTCGTTCGAGCAGCTACTTCTATAAGCTCCCCTTTATTTAAATCCCAAAGCATCCCTACTACTGTTGTTGTTCCTATATCAAATGCAACTCCATAACAATGATTTTGTGTGTCTCCAGGCTCCACGTCAAGCACCATCCCATCACGGATGACTAATGTAATGAGCCCGTCCTGTTCCTCTAAAATATTTGAAACTTTCTGTAAGAGGTCTTTATGAAATTCTAAAGAAATTCCTGAAAAATTCTTTTCTTTTTCTTGTAACGCTTCTAAAATACGATCGACATCACTTTTTTGATATTCTAATGATGCCTTTTTTATATGTAACGCTGTCTTTACAACGGTTTTCTCTACTTTAAAATCTTTCGGTAAATAGGTCATATCCTTTTTTCTAGTGGATCCACCATGAATACTCGGAACAAAGACAACTAAATCAGAATTTGGCTTTGTACAGCAAGCCAAACGATATCCTTCTTCTTTTTCCCAGTCGGTCAATGCAGCTACTTCTGCTTCTGTCAATTCTCCGGTATCACCCTGTAAAATTTGCACCTTACATTTACCGCAGGTGCCTTTTCCAGCGCAGCTTCCATCTATTAGTACACCCGCACGCTCTGCAGTCTGAAGTAAATTTAACGATTCATTTAATTGATATTCAACGCCTGATGGCTTAAAAGTAATTTTCATAGTTTCATCCCCTATTATAATGACTTAACTTTCAAAAGCTATAGTAAAATACTTCCTTTTATTGATCCACTGATTGCTTCTGTAATTAAACTCATCATTCGAATTCCTACAGAAGAAATAACTACAATTTCAAGTTCTGGTTTGAATGCACTATTATCCCAAGGCATAATATAAATATGCTCTTTCACAGCACTCACTTCAACAATCCCTGCATCTGTCATTGCAAATCCTTTGATTCGATATGCAGACGGAGCAAGCTTCGCCAGTAATTCCTGTAATTCTATTTTAGAAACAGGCTTCACCGACTTTAACACAAAAGATTTTGGTCTGTTTTCCCTCGTATTCGTGCTTTCTTTCGCTTCTTTCAATACCGGTTTTAAATCCTTAACCAAATCTTTTATATCTACTCTACAGAATGAGGTAACACATTGTTGAGCTTCTTCATTGATTCCGGAAATCTGATCACTTACCTTTGCAATTCGATTTTCATCCACCAAATCTGCTTTATTAATAATCACAGTATTGCTATATTCAATCTGATGATGCAATGCAGGAAGTAAATCATACAAATCTAAAAACGTTTCTGCATCAACCACGCATATTGAACCTAAATAATCATATGTTTTTTGTGTTTCTGCAGCAATTGTACTTAATATTTGCTGCATATTAGCCGGATCTGCCAAACCAGAGGCCTCTATGAATAAATAGGAAATGTCCTGCTTGGACATTTCCACCAAGCTATCTAAAAAATAATCTTTAATGCAGGCACAAAAAATCGAACCATTTGATAACTCTGCCATTTCAATTCCATCTTGTTTCATTAATACTGCATCAATATTTACTTCTCCGAATTCATTAACGATCACGCCAATCTTTTCTTCTTTGAAAGCTTTTAACAGTGATTTCATTAAAGTGGTTTTCCCCGTTCCTAAGAAACCGGTTAACAAAATTAATTTTATCATAGTTCTCCTTTTTTGATTCAAAACTCTGCATATATATTAGTATAACGAAAATTCGTTTTACTGTCCAGTAAATCTACCGGCTAATTATAATTGTATTTCCAAAAATACATTTTATTTACATTCAATACGAATATATTTTGAAGCAGTAAGATACATCATCGTTGCATAACGAACATCAAATTCTAAAGTATCTCCTACTTTTAATTCGCCTTGGTATTCTTCAATATCAACAATAAGATGATCACTGCTTCCTCCAAGAACTTCAATGCCTTTTGCTCTAGGAATCAACATATCGCTCATTGCGAAATCCAACTTGCCTAATCCTAAAAGCGCTCTTTTACGTATGCCGCGGTCAATATATTCTCCCTTGTTTCCAAAGCAATCAACAAAAATTTCTCCAACTGGATAACTTGGCTTATCTTTTACTTCAATAATTTCAGCCTTTACCGTAAATACATCAGGATGAAGATAGCTCATATCCAAACCCCAAAGATCCTGTAAATCTTTGCCCAAAGAAATACCTTCTCCTATACGTAGATGGTTAATTCTTTCAGGCATTGTTCCATCTAAAACCAACGGTAAAGAAGTCGTTCCTCCTCCGGAAATAATTGACAACGTTCTTCCAATTTCTTTTTCAATGGCTTCTGCAATAGCAATCAACTGATTCATATTTTCTACAGTTGGATTGATGGAACCATAGCAGCCTAAATTAGTACCAACACCTGCAAGTGTTACATTCTCAAGATTCTTTTCAATGTAAACCGCAGCTTCAACCATGGCTGTTTTATCCCAAAAACCTTCTCTAAGGTCACCTAAATCTGCCATTAATATAACACTATGTTTTTTTCCTTGTCTAGCACATTCTGCATTGATTTCTTTTATAACTTCAATCTCGCTATTAAGACTGATATCAGCAAATTTCACTAAATCCGGCACTTCGCTGAGCATTGGAATTCGAACAACCATAAATGGGCCCTTCATTCCTGCATCTTTTGCTTCTTCCAAATGCTCTAATCTAGAACTTCCAATAAAGCTACAGTTCGACTCTTCAAACTGTCGAGTCGCTTCTACAATTCCATTAAAACCTTTTACGACACCTGCAACCATGATTCCTTTTTCATTGCATCGACTTACCACTTCATCAATGTTTTGTCGTAACTTTGCTAAATTTACTTCAACCACAGGAAAATTCTTTTGTAACGTAGTCATCATAGCCTCCTATCAACCCTGCTGTATTATTTAGATGTGAAGAGCGAGAACTATGCTCTCGCTCTTTATAAAGTATTAAAAAGTATTAAAAGTATCTTTCTGTAATATATTTTTTATAATTAAGCAGCTGCTAATGCTGCATCCAATTCTCTTTGCTTTAGAACTGCTTGATATTCTTCTTCCGTCATTTTTTCCATAGTAATTCCAGTAAAACCATAGAATAATGAAATAAACGGATTCATTAAGTTCAAGAAGCTATATGGTAAATAAGCCAATGTAGCTACGCCTAAAGTAGAAGACATATATGCTCCGCAAGTGGTCCATGGAACAAGTGCTGAAGTAACAGTACCAGCATCTTCTAAGCAACGAGATAAATTTTTATGCTTTAATCTACGATCTTCAAATTCTTGTTTGAACATTCTTCCAGGAAGTACGATTGCAACATACTGATCCGCAGCAATAATATTGCAAGCAATACATGTTGATAGAACAATCAGTACCAAAGATCCTGTACTCTTTGAGAAACGTAACAGTTTTTCACAGATAATTTTCAACATGTCACTGGCATCCAATACACCGCCGATAACCATAGCACATAATACCAATACGGAAGAATAGAACATGGAAGAAAGTCCGCCTCTAGTAAGAAGGGCATCTAAGAATTCAATCCCCGTTTCAGATACATAGCCATCATACATGGTGATACCGATTAACTGTCCTAAATCTCCACCTTGGAATAGTACTGCAAATACAACTCCAAGCAATGCACCGGCAAAAAGACCTGGCATTGCAGGAATCTTAAATATAACCATTAATATTACGAATAGTGGTGGGATTAGTAAAATTGGTGAAATATAGAAATTATCTTTTAGTCCGTTCATTAATAATGTTACATCGCTCATGTCTACGTTAGCTGATGAACTGTGTCCCATGCTTAAAATTCCATAAATTACGAGGGAAATACAAAGCGATGGAACTACTGTATAAACCATGTGCTTTACGTGATCGAACAAATTAGCTCCTGCCATAGCTGCAGCTAGATTAGTAGAATCAGACAGTGGTGACATTTTATCTCCGAAGTACGCACCAGAAATGATTGCGCCTGCTGTCATCGGTAAAGAAATGTCAAGTGCTGTTCCAATTCCAATAAGCGCAATTCCTACTGTTCCAGCAGTAGTCCAAGCGCTTCCTGTCGATAATGATACTACGCAACAAATGAGTACTGTTGCAACCAAGAAAATGTTTGGATTTAATATCATTAATCCATAATAAATCATTGTTTGAATGATACCGCCAGCAATCCAAGTACCAATCAACATACCTACTGTGAGAAGTATCAATAGTGCTTGCATTGAATTTGTGATGTTATTGATGATTCCTTTTTCTAAATATGACCATTTATATCCATTTGCAATAGCCACAATTGCCGCAAAAGCGCCGGAAATGATAAGCGCAATGTGTATGTAACCTTCTACAACTACAATTGTATACATTAACAAGGTTACCATAAATACCAATACCATTAAAATTTGCCATAAAGGAATTCTTTTACCCATATTTTCCTCCTATTCCTAAGTGCGATACACGTAAATTATACGACCAAACCTCTGTTTGGAAATTTGAATTGGATTTTTGAAATAGGGCCTTACTCTCCAGTTTGTAATCTTCGTTTTTATTTTTTTCTACTCGCATATTGAAAAAACAAAAGTTTACTGATAAGATTATAAGGCGGTTTATTTAACCGTTTCTTTTATGCAACCAAACAGCACCGATATAATAGAAGAATCGTGCTGCTTGGCTGTATTTTATCTTATTTCTTGTTGTTGTGTTCTTGTTGTATTCTTATTATATTCCTATTTTGTCTTCAGACTCGTGAAATTCTTGATTCAAATAATCTTACTCCTTGCAAGATTATTTTAAACCAGCTCTTTCCTTAAATCTTTCAACTGAATTAATCTTAACTCCGAGAACTTCTGCAATTCTAAACTTTGCAGCCATTCCGTTATTTTCTTCAGCGCATGGCTCTACGTGTGTTAGACCAATACGTAAAGCTTCTCTCTTGTCTGTCATTGTAACAACGTCATGAAGTTCTTCAAGAGTTACGCCTAATTTTTCAGCTACATACGCTTTCGCTTCGTCGATTTTCATCTTTTTGGCAATCTGCATACGTAAAACTAGATCTCCAGCAGTACGTACGCCGCCCATTCCAGCGGAAATGTTATGTGTAGCTTCAGCTCCTACAGGGTCACCTACGCCTACCTAGAAGCCGTCTACTTTACCGATTTCTACAAGAGCCTTATCCGCTCTGGAAATCATATCACTCGGCATCATTTCAACCATTG
>JAYFPL010000006.1:0-11294 GCA_034927775.1 Anaerovorax sp.
TTTTCTTTTTCATTTGCTCTCTCTCTCCTCAATAAAAAACCCCTTTTGTACGACTATTGTATCGCAAAAAAGGGGGGAATACATTACCGCTTCCTTATTATTTTCTTAAAGATTTCTTAAGAGGGAGCTCTACGGTAAGAACAGTTTCTAAATTTTCACTTTCCACTTTAATGGTTCCATTATGTAGCTCTACAATTTTTTTAGCAATGGCAAGTCCTAGTCCGGCACCACCGCTAGCTGTTGTTCTAGCTTCCTCCACACGGTAAAACCGTTCAAAAATACGTTCTAACTTTTCTTTTGGAATTGTTGTTCCAAAATTAGTAAAACTTATAATGGCAGTATTATCTGTTTTTAACAGTTCAATTAATATTTCCGCTTTGGGTTCACTATAAGCAACTGCATTTCTTAATAAATTATCAAAAACACGTGCTAATTGATCGGAATCTGCAATTAACTCTACATTTTCTTGCTGTATAACCTTATAAGTTAACTCCTTAGCTGCCATAAGTGGATAAAACTCTTCTATCAGCTGCTCTAACATAATATTAAGATTTACTTTTCGTTCAATCAATTCCATACTGGTAGCATTAAATCTTGTAATTTCAAAAAGTTCATCGAGTAACAGTTCCATCCGCTTTGCTTTCTCATATACAATGTTGCTGTATTTTTCCTTTGTTTCTTTTGACATATCTTTTTCTGCATCCAAAAGACTTAAATAACCTAATATAGAAGTCATCGGTGTTCGTAAATCGTGTGCTAAATATACTACTAAATCGTTTTTCTGCTGTTCACTCTGCTTTGCTTCTAACTGACGTTTTTGTAAATCATACTTAACACGATTCAGCTTTTTCTCCATTGCCTCAAGACCATCCGGTAATTCAACGATGTTCTTTTGTTCATCAAAAACTTGATCAATCCCTCGACTAACTGCATTCAAATAATAGGAGAGCTTGTCCATCGCAAGAAAAACACCAAAAAGAAGAAAAACAACTATCATAAGTATGATAAGAGGAATTTTAAGTTTAAGCAATAAATGGTAAAGGCCGAGATGATCTGCAAAATCTGCCACCGGTTCCTGTAAAAAGCCATCCACTGCTAAATGAAGAACAAGCAAGGCAGCAATAGCAGCCAAAAAAACACTCCCAACAATGCGTAAGATTAATTTTAATTTTAACGTTGTAAACTCATTCTTATTCATTTCTCAACCACATACCCAACGCCCCAAACTGTTTTAATAAACTTTGGTTTTCTTGCGTTTTCTTCTATTTTTTCTCTTATTTTACGAATGTGTACCATCACCGTATTGTTGGAATCCAAATATTTTTCTTTCCATACCTTATGAAAAATCTCTTCTGCGGAAAAAACTTTTCCGGCATGGGTTGTAAGCAAAAATAAAATATCAAATTCCGTTGGTGTTAATTCAACTACTCGTTCAAATACCGTAGCTTTATGACTTCGACTATTCATATAAAGTCCGCGAATGCTTACTTCTTCATTATTTTCTTCTTTTAATTCTCCGGTTAATTGTGCAAAACGGTTTAATTGAGACTTAACACGTGCAATTAACTCCAAAGGATGAAATGGCTTAGTTACATAATCATCAGCACCCATACCGAGACCCATTATTTTATCAACATCCTCAGATTTTGCACTTAGCATAATAATTGGTAATTTTCTTTTATATCGGACGCGCTGACATACTTCAAGACCATTCATTCCCGGCATCATTACATCTAAAATAAGTAAATCAATTTCTTTTTGATCCATAAGTTCCAATGCACGTTTTCCATCATAAGCCTTTTCAATAGAGAAACCTTCACTTTTTAAATAGATTTCTACTAAATCAACGATTTCCTTCTCATCATCCACAACTAAAATGGTGCTCATAAAAACTACCTATTCCCCCAATTATCATTTCTATTAGCTATAACAAACAACGATACAACTTAAATCAATTCTCTTCCCTTTTTTAAATAATCCTGCATCTCTTCCGCAGGTACCATGCTTCCACCTGTCGCCCAAACAACATGAATGGCTTGATCCATTTTATTAACCAATCCATACTTCTTTAGATATTCCTCATTTGATAATACTTTCGCAATGCCAGGAAAACCTGCGCAAGCTGATGGTTCAATGTATTGTTTTTCTTCCTCCGATAGTAAGAAAAGTAGTTGATAAAGTTCCTCATCCTCTACAGTAAACACACCGTCTAACTGAGTTTCCATTATTTTACCTACTAATCTGGAAGCTCTGCCAACCGCCAATCCGTCTGCAGCTGTTTTTCCGTCCAAACCAATGTCGCTGCAAGCAATTTTATCATGAAGTCCGGTCATCATACCAAGTGCCATGCAAGGTGCATGCGTTGGTTCCGAAAAGAAACAATGTACATTTTTACCATACACCTGTTTCAAACCAAATGCTACACCACCCGGTCCACCACCTACACCGCAAGGTAAATAAACGAACATCGGATGGTCTTCATCAATTTTAATACCCATTTCTTTCAACTGGTGCTCCAATCGTTTTCCTGCAGTTGCATAACCTAAAAATAAGTCAGCAGAACCTTCGTCATCAACAAAATGACACATTGAATCTTTGGCTGCTTCTTTTCTTCCTTCCGCAACGGCTTTTTGATAATCATCCGGATATTCAACTACAATCGCACCTTTTTCTCGCAGCATGTCCTTTTTCCACTGTCTTGCATCCGATGACATATGAATGGTTACATGAAATCCAAGTTTGGCACTAATAATACCAATGGACAAACCTAAATTACCGGTCGAACCTACCGCTACACTGTATTTCGAAAACAATTCCTTAAAACGAGGTTCTTCCAGTACTGCATAATCGTCTTCTTTTTTCAAGAGCCCTTTTTGGATTGCAATGTCTTCTGCAAATTTTAATACTTCATGAATGCCACCCCTAGCTTTAATAGAGCCGGACACCGGTAAATGACTGTCACATTTCATAATCAAAGTCCCTCGATGTGCAATTCCATAGCGTTTAGACAATGCGTCTTGCATCTTCGGAATTTCAATCAACGGAGATTCAATAATACCATTTGTTGCTTCTGTCTGTGGAAATGCCACACGAAGATAGGATGCAAAACGTCTAAGGCGTGCTTCTACTTCCGCAACGTCACTTTCACTGAACGGATAGTCAGCTTCCTTCCCATTATTAGGATTCATCCAAAAAATGGTTTCAGCTTTCATCATAGGCAAAAGCATTGGATTCTCTTTCTTTAATTCTTCTAAATTGAATGTCATATAACCGTGCCTCCTTATGACAAATTGTTATACATATCTTATCATATTTAAATAAGAGTTCCTACCTAAAAATACCTAAAACTATCATTGGCATAAATATTGCAACTATTATAGATAAAACTATATTACTATTTCATAATTGAAAGCGAGGTATTCTACAATGAATATAAAAGAAACAACAAAAAATATTTTAAATGAAATAATAAAAATAAGAAGGGATTTTCATATGTATCCCGAATTAAGTGAACAAGAATTTGAAACAGCAAAAAAAATATGTGATTATCTGAAAGAATGGGGGATTGAATATAAAAATAATGTTGGCGGTACAGGAATCGTTGCAATTATTAAAGGAAAACGGCCAGGAAAAACAATTGCAATTAAATCGGATATGGATGCTTTACCTATACAAGAAAAAAATGATGTTCTCTATAAATCAAAAAACGATGGTGTAATGCATGCTTGCGGTCATGATGTAAATACAGCAATTCTCCTTGGTACTGCGAGGGTATTAAAAAAATATGAAAATGAAATAAAAGGAAATATAAAATTCTTTTTCGAACCCGCGGAAGAAACCATTGGAGGTGCCACTCTTATGATAAAAGACGGCTGTATGGAAAAGCCCTCTGTTGATGTTATGCTGGGCATGCATGTAATGCCATATTTAAATACAGGGGATGTAGAAATACGTTACGGTTGCCTAAACGCAAGCTCCAATGAAATAAAAATTACAGTACATGGCAAATCTGGTCACGCTGCATCGCCCGAAAAAACAGTTGACCCAATTGTAGTTGCCAGCCACATTGTCATAGCATTGCAAACTTTAGTAAGCCGTAGCATTTCTCCTACAGATTCTGCAGTATTAACAATCGGAAAAATTCAAGGAGGAACAAAAGGAAATATTATTCCTGAAAAAGTAGAATTGCAAGGTACCTTAAGAGTCTTATATCCCGAGGTAAAAAAATATGCTAAAATAAAAATAAATGAAATAGCTACACATATTGCTTTGGCAATGGGTGCAACCGCAGAGGTAGAAATAAAAGACAGCTATAATGCACTCATTAATGATACACAAATCGTAAATGTAATTAATGAAAAGGCGGTTGAAATTTTAGGTTCAAGCCATGTTATTAAAAAAGAAACCCCTAGTATGGGAGCAGAAGATTTTTCTTATTATTTAGAAAAAGCGCAAGGTGCTTATTATCATTTAGGTTGCAGAAATAAAGAAAAAGACTATATACCTGAATTACATACCGAAAGATTTGATGTGGATGAAGATTGCATTGGAATCGGCATTGAATTACAAACTAAAATTGTTATGGCACTGTTGAATGCTTAAATCTATAAAAGGGAGCTAGTAAAAATGACTGTACGAAGAATAAAGATTAATGGTACTCCAAATCGAATGGGACTAATTTTTCAAGTTCTCAAAGCGATTGCGGATTATGGAATCAATATTGTGACAATGGAATCAGATCCTTATATTTGTTGTAAAATCGAATGGGATGATTTTTTATCAGAAAAAGATTTTAGTACATTCATGAAAAGTAAAGTTCCGGAGATTGAAAGTATATCTTACATTGACTTAATGGAATATGAAAGAGTCGAGGCTGAGCTTTCAACCTTATTGGATAATATCGATGATAGTATTATTAAATTGGATCCTACCGGCAGAATTACAAGCTATAATAAAAAATCTGAAATATTTATTAAAAAAAAGAACAAAATGATAACACATATTAATGAATTGCTGTTGGATGTATGTCCTTCTTTTTCTAATAAAAAAATTGATAGCTGTACCATTGAATTTGTTTTCCCTATTGCAGGAAAAGAAAAAGCTTTTCTAGCTAAAATAAATCCAGTACAAAATGAACAAAATATAGTTACAAGTTATTTCGTTATTATCAGTGAAATGGCAAATATTCGAAGTCTGATTAATACAATCATGCGGCCCTCGATGGTAACATTTGATAATATCCAAGGGGAAAGCCTTGCAATGAAAAATACGATTAATCTAGCAAAATCCGTTGCACCATCTGATGCATCCGTTATGATTCGAGGAGAAAGCGGTACAGGAAAAGAACTTTTTGCCAGAGCAATACATATGGCAAGTTTACGCTCTAAGGGTCCATTTGTTGCAGTAAACTGTGCCTCTATCCCAGAAGCATTATTAGAAAGTGAATTTTTCGGTTATGAAAAAGGATCTTTCACAGGGGCTAATTCCTCAGGTAAACAAGGGTATTTTGAATTAGCCAGTGGCGGAACCTTGTTATTAGACGAAATCGGCGAATTAGCAACTCATTTGCAGGCCAAAATTTTGCGTGCAATCCAAGAACATAAAATTCGAAGAATTGGAGGAAAACATGAGATAGATATTGATGTTCGGATTATTTCCGCTACACACAGAAACCTAGAAAAAATGATTGAAGAAAAAAGCTTTCGAGACGACTTATATTATCGATTGAATATTATTCCGATTTATATCCCTCCATTAAGAGAAAGGGAGGGGGATATTGAAAAAATGATTTATTATTTTATACAGGATATCTGTAAGAAAAATGGAAGAACTCCAATGAAAATAGAATCAAAAGCAATGGAAAAGCTATTGCAGTTTAATTGGCCTGGAAATGTAAGAGAATTAAATAATGTTATAGAAAGAGCAATTTGCATTGCAGAAAACACAATTACAGAAAAAGATATTATTCTAGATTACAGGCATCAGCCAAGAACGATTACTTCTATTGAAACTACAACAGAACAATATCCTATTGACTTACCCCAAAAAATTGCTGCTATAGAAAAGAAATATATATTAAAGGCAATTACAGATTTTGGGTCATATCGTCAGGTAGCCAACAATTTAAATCTATCTCATACGACGATTATTAATAAATTAAAAAATTATAATCAAAATATATAAATGACAGTGGAAAAGTTATTGCCGAACGGAAAAATTATTTACAAGTTGTGTAAATTTTATTTACACAACTTGTATTTTTTTATTTAAATCTGATTTTATAATATCATTTTTATATTAAATTATATTGGCATAAAAGTTGCAATTATATATTCCTGTCGACAATCTTTAGGGAAAAGGAGGAAGTAATGAAGATATTATTTATCAGACCAATTATAACAAACAGAGAAGACTATCTTGAGGAGGATATCATCCGGGAATTCGCGACTCCCGATACAGAAATAATAGCACGTCATTTAAAATTTGGCCCTTCATCCATCGAAAATGAATATGATCTATGCCATAGTGCTCCTTTTGTAGTCGAACAAGCCATCAAAGCAGAAAAAGACGGATTTGATGGAGTAATAAGCTATTGCTTCGCCAATCCAGGTGTAGATGCTTGCAGGGAAGCAATTAAAATTCCTGTATTAGGTTCAGGAGAAGCATCCCTTTCTATCGCTTTGGCAGTTGGACGCAGAATTGGTATCGTAACAATATTGCCAAATATCTTACCATTAATCCGAAAGCAATGTGCACCTTATATAAATATCGGTAAAATCGTAGCAGTCAGAAGCGCAGATATTCCGGTACTTAGTATAAATAATAACTTAGATGTAATTCTTGAGAAATTATATCTTGAAGCAAAAAAATGTATTACACAAAACGATGCTGATACAATTGTATTAGGTTGCACAGGGTTTGCAGGATTTGCAAAAAGAATACAACATCGATTAGAAAAAGAAGGCTATTTTGTTCCCGTATTGGATCCGGCTGCTACTTCTATTCGTATGATGGAAGCGCTCATTGCTTGTAATGTTACCAATAACAAAATTACTTATATGCAGCCTATTGAAAAAGAAATGAAATTACCCACAAAATAGAGAGGAGAAATAAATTGAAAGGTTCTATCAAAACTTTAAATGAAGCAAAAATATTTATACAAGGATGCACTTTTTTAGGAGTTGGCGGTGGAGGTAATCCAGAGGAGGGTTTAAAAGTTTTAACAAAGGCTTTAGAGAAAAAAGGAGAAATTAGCTGGATTGATGTTGACGATATTTCTGATGATGCGATTGCTATTTGCACCTTTTTAATGGGTTCAACTGCACCGCTTACAAAAGAAAAAGAACAACAAATGATTGAACTTGGTTTAACCGATAAAAAATATCCTGCCAATATGTTAAATGCAATTGATGAATGGGAAAAATACACCGGTAAAAAAGTGGATGTTGTTGTAGCGCTTGAAGTCGGCGGTTCCAATTTACCACTTCCAATGTCGGTTGCTCGCTTGCTTGATAAAACAATTGTAGATGGAGATTATGCCGGTCGTGCAATTCCTGAAATTTTTCAAATAAGTTTAATGAAAGAAAATATAAACTTTTGTCCTGCTGTAAGTTTCGATAAATATGGAAACGTTTGTATTATGAAAGATGCCATTAGCTTGACTATAGCAGAACGTATCGGCAAGTATTTAAGTGAAGTTGCATTTGGCTCAACCGCTTTAGCTGGTTTTCCTATAACCGGTAAGCAGCTGAAACAATTACTTGTACGAGGCTCCATTACAAAAGCAAATAAAATCGGTACACTCCTTGAGCAAGCAAAAAAACAACCTGAAAATCTAAGCAAACTTTTAGCCCAAGAAAATATGAAAAAAATATTTAAAGGCAAAGTTTGTAAAAAAGATTGGAAAGATGAAGGCGGATATTATATTGGAATTCACACATTAGAAGGCATTGATGAATATGACGGGAAACAACTAAAAATGTATTTTAAAAATGAAACTCATATTGCTTGGATTGATGAAGAATATGTAGTATCCAGCCCAGACCTGATTTGTACAATTGAGCCAAATGAAATTAAGCCATTAAGAAATGATGATATTGTTCTGGAGCAAGAAATAGAAGTTTATATACTGCCATGTGATCCAGTTCTTAAAGATAAAAAAATTATAAAATACCTTGAACCAAAATACTTTGGATTTAATATTGACTATAAACCAATATAAAAAGGAGGAATTTACATGGATTATGGAATCTTATCATTACTGCCACCTGTCGTTGCTATAGGGTTAGCATTTTGGACAAAAGATGTAGTCATTTCTTTATTTGTAGGTATCGTTCTTGGTACAACCGTAATTTATAATTGGAATCCATTTTTAGGTTTAACGCAAGCCGTTGAGGACTTTATTGTTCCAAGTATGGCAAGTGAATGGAATGCAGCAATATTGTTTCAGGCCGCATTATTCGGTATTTTAATTACCTTCTTGCAAAATAACGGTGGTGCTGTTGCTCTTGGTCATGTTATGACAAAACGAATGAAAACAAAAAGAAGTTCACAAATTGCCGCATGGTGTTTTGGAATTTTAATTTTCTTTTCCGATTATTTCAATACATTGATGGTTGGCGGATTATTTCGTCCAATTACCGATCAAAAGAAAATTTCTCGTGAAAAGTTAGCATATATTTCAGATAGTACTTCATCTGCAGTTTGTTTACTTGTTCCATTTTCTGCTTGGCTAGCTTATGTAATGGGCTTAATCGGTAACTCTTATGCCGATTTAGGTATTTCCGAATCTCCATACGTAGCTTATTTAAAATCTATTCCATTCAATTCTTATGCAATTTTAGCTGTCTCTTTTGTACTAATTATTGCAGTAACAGGAAAAGATTTTGGACCTATGCTAAAAGCAGAACAAAGAGCTGAACGTGGTGAAATCATTAGAGAAGGCGCAAAACCATTAAGTTCAAAAGAATTAACAGATGCGAAATTTGAAGCTAAAACACAAGATTTATCAAGCTTTTATCTCCCAATTATTGTTATGATGGGTTCTATTCTACCTATTTTGTTATGGGATGGAGGTTATCCTAAAAAAGGATTTGTAGAAGCAATTGGTTCAGCAAGCGGCGCAGTTTGTTTAGCTTGGTCTGTTTTATTAGGTGTCTTAGTTGTTGTCATTCAATCTTTAATCAAAAAAACATTTACATTCACAGAAGCTATGGAATTGATTATAGATGGAGTAAAAGGCATGTCTATGACCTATGTTGTATTAATTTTTGCTTGGAGCATTGGAAGTGTAACCAAAACAATGGGTGCAGCTAATTACTTAGTGCCTTTAATACAAAGTAGCATCCCTTTATTTTTACTTCCGGCATTAGTGTTTATTACAGGTGCATTAATTTCTTTTGCAACCGGAACTGCCTACGGAACCTTTGCCATCTTAATTCCAATTGCAATTCCCCTTGCTGTTAAACTCGGTTTACCAATCTATCCTATGATTGCTGCGGCATTTAGTGGAGGGTTATTTGGAGATCATTGTTCTCCTATTTCTGATACAACTGTAATGTCTTCAACCGGTGCGGCTTGTGATCACATTGATCACGTAAAAACACAAATTCCTTATGCAGTTCTTTGTGCTGCGATTGCTTCAATTGGTTTTATTGTTTCCTCATTATTTAAATCAGGAATCGTGACTAATCTTTCTATCTTTGTAATACTCATTTTAGCTTTATATATTTTAAACAAGCTAACAAATACAGAGACTGTAAAATAATAATAAAAAAGATCCGAATTAATATAAATGACCAAAAGACAACAAATGTAATTATTTACACTTGTTGTCTTTTTACTATCATTGTATAAATACTACCATTTATACTTGAACTTCTAAATAATGGGAAGTAAAATAATAAGAGGTTGGAAACAATAGATATTAAAATAAAAATAAATCTGATCTAAATAGGAGAAACTATGAGAACATTATTAATAAAAATCTTTATTAAGGATTATGAAAATATAAAAGACCCACAAGTTCGGGAAAGCTATGGAAAATTGGCAGGTGCCGTTGGCATTGCCTCGAATGTGCTTCTATGTACGATTAAGATTATTGTTGGATTAGTATTTCACAGCATTGCTATCTTAGCCGATGGAATTAACAACTTAGCCGATGCTTCCTCTTCTTTTATTACCTTAATTGGATTTCGTTTAGCATCTCGTCCCGCTGATGAGGATCATCCTTACGGACATGCTCGTATCGAATATCTGACCGGTGTTATTGTTTCGGTCCTTATTATTGTATTGGGTATCCAATTGTGCATTCGCTCCATAGATAAAATAATTCATCCGGATGTCTTGGAATTTAGCTATGTTGCAATTGCTGTTTTAATTGTTGCAATTTTAATAAAGATTTGGCAAGCTCTCTTTAATATAAAAATGGGAGAAGCTATTTCTTCCTCTACCTTAAAAGCAACTGGTACTGATAGCCGAAACGATGTCATTGCAACGTCGGTTGTATTAGCAGGTATTCTAATCGGAAAAACCACAGGACTCCAACTTGATGGTTATTTAGGTATTTTGGTCGCTTTATTTATCGTTTATTCCGGTTTTCAGCTTGTCAAAGAAACTGCAGATCCATTACTTGGTCAAGCTCCCGATCCGGAATTAGTAACAGCGATTAGCGAACAAATTTTATCACATTCTGAAGTTTTAGGTATTCATGATTTGGTTGTTCATAATTATGGTCCTTCTCGAATTTTTGCATCCGTACATGTAGAGGTCGATGCACATGGAAATTTAATGGAAAGCCATGATGTGATTGATAACATTGAACGAACCTTAAGTGAAAAATTGCACATACATCTTGTTGTTCATATGGATCCTGTAGATTACAAAGACCCTCTGACACTAACGGTAAAACAACAATTAAATGAGCTTATTTCAAGAAATGAAACCATTCTAGATGTACATGATGTTAGAGTCGTTCAAGGCTATACACACCATAACATTATTTTTGATGTAGTCGTTTCTCCCCAATGCAATATGAGCGAAAGTGAATTAAAGTTAAAATTAACAGAAGGGCTTCAGCAATACAATTCTTTATATCACCCAGTGATTACCATAGATAAAAATTATACCGGTGACTTTGAGAAACACTAATTGCCTTACCCTTCTCTATAATATTATTAAAATTATATTTTATATGGAGTTGTCAACAAATGCAGACAACTCCAATTTTTTTAGTCGTTTATTTTTCATCATAACCAAGGTAATAAAGAGCGTTTGCAGTCATGCCATATGTATTT
>JAYFPL010000145.1:0-4234 GCA_034927775.1 Anaerovorax sp.
CAGCAGTCTCCTTTATAGCATATTGAAATTAAGTTAATTTTAGGATGTACCATTCGTCAAATAATATAATTGGTCAATTTAAACACAATGGGAATCTTGTCTCGGTTACTTTTAAGCTATTTGTCATTTAGTCGTTTAAAATTTTGTCGAAGAAATCAACAATATCCTTTCTTTTATATTTTGTTTATACTTCCTCAGTGATAAAAATCGTAAGTCTATCCAATGATCTGGTCAAAGCTACGTAAAGTCTACTCTTCGTTATTGTATCTTCTGTCTTTTTACCGAACAGGTATGCTGCTAAATCTGTTGTCAAGACAAACAGACAATTTTCACCTTCTTGCCCCTTAATGCTATCTATTGAGTTAAGCCGGACTTTTTCTTTATCCAGTGCAAACGAGTTATCAGAAAGCATATTAATAATTACCCCATATGCCTTTTTACTCAGTTCTTCATACTTGAATGTTTCACTCATGGCTTTTATCTTATCATTAGTATCAAAATATTTTTCCAATAGCAGTTCTGCGTAATAGTACGATACTCTGAGCAAAGTTAGTTCTGTTTTATCTGGATGAAGCCTACGGATTTCGCCCTCGATTTCTTCTGATAATGCAAATGGGATATTATTCGTAGTTTCAACCTTGTGTGTATCAAATTTCCCCTGTTTTTGCGAAATATAACATAGTTTGAAATTTTTTTCGTTTATCAGTTCGCTGCATGGTTTGTCATTTTCAAAACATATTGAAATAAGCCCACCCTCTTTATCAGAATGTTGCTGCTCTTGATTGTTAACGATTGAATTTGAAAGCACTAAATGTTTTTGAGGGCATCGGTGACATATACCTATGTAGTCAACACTATCCTTGTATTTTTCAATGAGACTTTTTAAACATTTGTGTCCTTTTAAGTCTTGCTTAGGATCCCCCATCAATATAAGAGGAATACCCATTTCATGGAGAGTCTCAATAATTAATTGAATATCCGAATCAATATCCTGTGCTTCGTCTATGCAAATTCCACCACAGTATTCTTTAAACGCATTTTTTATTATCTCTCGTTTATCCTTCACGGCTTTTCTGTCATTCGATTTCTTTACTACAACCCACTTTGCTCTCTCCGGAATTACCGTTTGATGTAAAATATTTCTTTCCTCTAACCGCTTAATCTTTGCGTTTTTATATCCTGGTTTCTGTGGCAATGGTGCTATAGATATCCGCTCATACTGTTTTCCAAACAACAAAAAATAATATGGTTTGATGTATTCCCTGTACAAAAAGGAGTGGATTGTGCTTACAATAATATTGTTTGGAATAATTCCATAATAATCCCGCAATTTCTGTTCAATGCATGACACCGCATTATTAGTAAAGGTGATGCAGAAAATATTCTTGTTTTTATCTGTTTCCTCACGAAGTTTTACTATTTTATCTGCCATTGCAGTCGTTTTTCCTGCACCAGCACCAGCTATACCAATCTGCATATTCATACCACCTCTATCATTCAACTCTATTTTAGAAAATCAAACACCTCTTGTATATGATTAGGCATTTGCAAATCAAAGAGTTCTTCATTAGCTATGTCTTTGCAGATAGTAAGCATATCTGAGGCTTTCGCTTCTCTCCATGCCATTTCCATTTGATCTGGAGTCATATCTTTCCATCCAAATGCCTCTCCATATTTCTTCTTCAAAACAGTATAGTTATTTCCTGTTTTTACAATCTCCGGCTCCAGTGTATACTCAGAAGTGGTTCTAATACAGATGGTTGTTCCATCATCATATTTATCATGTTGCTTTTTGGCTTTTTCTTGAGCATCATAATCACGGATGATTCCCAGCTTATTCCCGGTATTCTTGTTAATTTTTTTCCAGATTTTTATTATCTCAGTAAAACCTTTATGGAAGGAAAGCACTTCTATATCGTTTAATTCTTGCCTTGAATCTATATAAGCACGCAAGAGCATTTCTTCTGATATTCCTTCAAACAGAATACATTTCTTTGAGAAAAACATCTTGAATAGATCCAGGTTTGGATTCTTTGTGAGGTAATCTCTTGCCGAGTCATCCAGTTCATCCACAAAGGAAAACGCTTGTCCATCATGCATAACCACAACATTTTTCAGATTCATTTTGTTTATAAATTCCGTGCTGTGTGTAGAATAGAATAGCTGCGTTGCGGGATTCTTTACTGTAAACACCTTTAGAAAGCTCACCATAAGCCTAATGTTATTTATGCACAGATGTGCTTCAGGCTCTTCTATTGCAAGCACATTAAAAGCAACATCTGTCTGTCTTCCCACGAGTGAATTTATTAAAACCAAAAGCAAAATAAGATTTCTATATCCAAGCCCTTGTAATGATAGTTCCTCGTCAGAATAACCTAAACGGATACTGCTTAATATGCTTTGCATAGGTGGCATATTAGGCAATATTCTGATATGCGAGAAAAACTCCTTTGCATCAGTCAATTCTGACTCATCCTGCCAATTAATCACGTTGTCCATATGGCTGACAGATTTTAGTTCATCAAAAAAATGACTATATCCTTTTTCAATCTTCAGCTTGTCATCATCTGTCAACCCTGTCTGTAACAGTTTCACCAGTGACTTTGAACCCAGGCGTTCTTTTGTTCTAGAAAATTCATCTCTTTCAGCTTCAAGTGTTACATATTTATATAGCTTTAGAACATCATATGTGACTGAACCCTTGCCAGGAACGCTTACAGAATATGAGTAATACTCTGTTGGTAGTAGATTCATCTTTACTGTGCTTATTGATTGCATGTCTAAAGCTCCAATTTCATCAGACAGAACCTTTTTTACAATACCGTAGATATCATCAACCTTTGAAGGCTTGTATTCGTACCTAAGACCATATTGTATCTGATCATCTTCTAAGAAAAAGCTCAAATCTTTTACAAAGTATCCTTCGGTTTTCTCAGGTTTCAAATGTACCTCAACAGTCACAATAGGCAAATGTGTAGTGAACTCGGCACAAGAAATCGTACCATCAGCTATTTCTACTTGATTATCAATAATGTATTGATAATACTCACTTTTCGCCACATCATTAATATCTGTCCAAGATAAATTCTTGCTTGAAAACCCTGATTCCTCAGATAAAAAAGGGAATGTTATTGCCTTAAGGAGATTGGTTTTACCACTGTTATTCTCGCCAATTAAAGCTACTGTATCATTTAAATGAATATCGATTCCCTTTAAATTTCTGTAGTTTTTTATTATCAACCTTGATATTTTCAAAGGATTACCTCCAATTATCATCTTCTAAATTTGCCAAAAAACTTACTCGGATTAGAAAAAATTCATCTGTTATCTAGCTTTCTCTGACACATCAACACAAATATACCCATGAATTTCCCATTATTGCTATAATTAGACTTAATCCTTATAAATTAAAGGTTTTTATTGCTACTTCAATACTTTTTACACCTTTATTTATTAATTCTTTAATATAATGCCTTTTACTTTTATAAACCTCTTTTAATGGAGCTAACTGGGAGGAATTATTTTTTTTATCCCATTCATGAGATTCCAAATCTCTTTTCCACTCAGCATTAACCATTTGAATTAATCGTGCAGTATTTCTTATACTTTTATCTGCATCTTGAAACGTTTTTTGTTGCTCAAATGTTAATAATGGTAGTATTCCTGCTCTAACTATAGCATTCCATGCTTCGAGTCTAAAATGTAAAGTTCCAGCGTTAGCTGATTCAAATGCATTTTTTAGCGGTGGACTATCGGAAATATATTGAGATAAATTATTCATAACATCCTGGTTATATTCAAGTTCATCTTTTAAATGAAATAAATATGCATCTTTCGAGTATCCTGCTCTTGTCATAAAACATTCCCTCAATTCATCTACTGACATTTTATGTTTGCCACTTTGATTTCTAATGTAAAATCCACAACCGCCACATAAAACCATGTGAGGTGAATTTATACTTTCAAATACACGAATAAGAATTAAATATCTATCCTCAGTTATTTTAATTAGTTTTATTTCATACCTTAAGCGTGGATTAACGTTATCTCTAAGAATGCTCTCTATTCTAAGTTTTAGATTATCAATGTTATCAATTAATAATCCCTTTATTTCAAGTTTTCCTTTACAATCTTCAATACCAAATACAATATCTCCCCCATTTGCATTTGCCATTGCAGTTAAATCGTTTAAAAATTCAATTCTATCACTTTTTGAATCAATATTTATTTGCCT
>JAYFPL010000056.1:0-5443 GCA_034927775.1 Anaerovorax sp.
GAAGGAAACAGGAGGTTTATTCAATGCTTTTAAATGAATTTATTAAATTTAACATTATGTTTATATTCATTATAGCTATAGTTCTTGCTATAACATCCTATGTATATTATAAATACAGAGAAATATCGAATGAGAGAGATAAAGATATTACACAACATAGCAAAAAGGAGAATTCAAAAAGTCTAATAAGATGGTTTTATTCTGAAAGACATCCAGAACAAAAATATTATAAAAATTTTTATAGAAAGTGCATGAATGAACATAAAAAATTAGAAATTGATCGAATAAAAAAAGATAAAATGAAAAAGTAATATCATTAATATGCATGTTGCAAATATTGTAATTTCACTATATGCTATTAAAGATAAAATTAACCGAGAAAGGAGGAAACATTATGTATAATGAAATAATAAAGTTTTTGTGGAGGGTAATATCTCTATAAAAAATAGGAGATAAATATGATAAAAGAAAATATATTAATTGATAATATACCTGCAATTTTGTGGGGAGAAAAGAGTTCAATGTTATTTGTTGCGGTACATGGAAATATGTCATCAAAATCGGATGTTCCTATTGCTATTCTTGCAGAAGAAACGATTCCATTAGGTTATCAGGTTCTTAGCTTTGATTTGCCAAAGCATGGTGATAGAAAGGAAGAACCTACATTATGCAAGGCGCAGAATTGTATTGCTGATTTGGAAAAAGTGATGAGATTTGCAAAAATGCAAACAAATAGTATCAGCATATTTGCTAATAGTATGGGGGCTTATTTTAGTTTAGTGGCATATAAAAATGAACGGTTAAAGCAAAGTTTATTTTTATCACCTATTGTAGATATGGAGCGAATCATAACTAACATGATGAAGTGGCTTAATATTACACAGGAAAGACTGGAAAAAGAACAAGAAATATCTACTTCTTTTGGTCACACTTTGTATTGGGACTATTACCAATATGTAAAGCAAAATCCTATTACCAAATGGGCGAATCCAACTTCCATTTTATTTGGAAAGAAAGATAATCTTTGTGAATATGATGTGGTACAATCTTTTGTAACAGCATTTAACTGTAATTTAGAAATAGCAAAAAATGCTGAACACTATTTTCATACAGATGATGATTTGAAAACTTATAGAAGTTGGATCAAGAAGCAAATAATAAAATAAGTTTGAACGGGATTATTAAGTAAAGTTTATATAACAATAAAAGCAATCACCCAGGAAGAGTAAAAATAGATACTCTTCCTTTTCTGTTATTAAATAGAATTTGCAATTTAAGTTGGAGGAGTAAAGATGGCAAGTGAATTAGTGGCGAAGAAAGCATCTTCTTGGACTTCCTACAATTGAGAATTGTATAATAAATAAGAAGAGTCAAATTCCTTAATTATAGCTTATATGGATTTAAGGGAAAAATGTGAACTTAGCATACACCTAAAGTTGATTGATAAAATGAAAGTAAGGCTAAAGGAAGTGACATCAAGAAGTAATGTCCTAAACAAACTGCCCATTTAATGAGAACAAATAATTTTAATATTAAATAAATATAAATTATTTTAAATATATTGACGATTATGGAAATTACATATATGGTTAGATTAAGGACAGAAGCAATAAATTTGTAGTTAAAAGGAATTTGTTGGATTGGATTCCGGTATAAGATATAACAAAGCGAAAACAAATAATTATTATTTTGGAAGAGTTTTTTTGTAAGGATTTAGTGTATCGTATTTTTTATATTCATTAATATTAACATTATTCATTAAACTAGAGTTATTATAAAAAATTAATTGAAAGTGTAGGGACTATGGGAGATAAATTCAAAAATAAGTTTAAAGTATTTCTACAATTGTTATTTGCATGGACGATTGTTATGCTGCTAATCATGTATTCTTGGGGTTGGTTTACTCACAATGCGATGTTAAAAGACATAGTTGCACTAAAGTCATTTCATGTGATTGCTTCTAGTGAAAATTGGGAATTATTAGGTCCCTCTGATTTTGGTTACACGCCATTTTTTAGGTATAAAGGGAAAGGTAAAGTTGAAAATACCGTCGATATATGTGGTGTGATAGATCGTAAAAAGTACATTTATAATGGTGAAATAATCCTAGATGGAGTTGATGGAATTGATAGATCAGCTGTAATGGATAGACATTTTTTTATCGGGGAGAAAAGATGGTATACCGACGATTCTCATAAAATTTATCACGCTGCATGCCTTGAAATTACTTGGAAGAAAAATGATAAAATTTATTCTGAGGTGATGAGTTCAGAAGAGTTAACAAAAGAACAAATAGAGGAGATTAAAAATAAGTGGATTGATCAAAGTACGGAAGAACGCGAATATTTATATGAAATTTTTGGAGAGCCTGAGAGAATACCTGTAAATCAAGAATAATTGATATATGCTTAAAATAATACGATAAGGGACGATCCTAAAATGCTGGATTGTCCTTTCCTACTATTAAATAGAATTTGTCTTCCTATGGTCTAAAATCCCTTTTATCGCAATATCTTTTAGAAAGAAAACGAGTAAGGGGGGTTTACGTTGTATTTATATAAAAAAAAGAAGGGAATGCCGTTGGCTTTGTCAGCAGTATTAATTTTCGCTATTATTTTTGCTTTTATTGTTTCTTTTTCTCATTTTTGGAGAATACCTTTTATGCCCACATCCGTGAAAGAGGAATCAATCGTTACACCATCTGCAAAAGAAGAAGCAATCGTTTCACCATCTGCGGTAGAAACAAATACAGAAATTGCAGAAGGAAGTTTGAAAGTAGATGCAAAATCAGCAGTACTTTTGGACGCTGGTTCGGGAACAATCATTTATGAGCAAAACAGTCATGAACAATTGCCTCCTGCAAGTGTTACAAAAATTATGACAATGCTGCTAGCTTTGGAAGCTGTAGATCGTGGTCAAATCAATTTCGATGATCAAGTAACGATTAGTGAGCGAGCAGCTAGCATGGGCGGAAGTCAAATGTATATGGAAGCCGGAGAAACGCAAAGTGTAGAAAATTTATTAAAAGGAATGGCAATTTGCAGTGCGAATGATGCATGCGTTGCAATGGCTGAATATGTTGGCGGTACGGAAGAAATTTTTGTTGAAAATATGAATAAACGTGCAAAAGAACTTGGTATGAAAGATTCAAACTTTGTAAATACAAATGGTTTACCGGTAGCCAATCATTACACAAGTGCATATGATATAGGACTAATGTCAAAGGAACTTTTAAAGCACCCACAGACAAAAGAGTGGTTCAATACATGGCAAACGAAAATAACAGTTGGATTGGCTGATAAAAAGCAAACAGAATTAGGCCTTACTAATACAAATCGTTTGATTAAACAGTATCCTGGTGCAAATGGAATCAAAACTGGTTTTACACAAGAAGCTGGTTATTGTCTGTCTGGATCAGCAACAAAAGGAGAACTTACTTTAATCTCTGTCGTAATGGGATGTACAACTTCAAAAATTCGTTTTGCCGAGGCAAGTCGTTTGCTTGATTATGGGTTTGCAACATATGACAGTGTAAAACTTGCAGAAAAAAATGAAGCAATGGGCAGTGCTCCAATCCAAAAAGGAAGCACTGAAGTTGTGAATGCAATTTGTCCGGAAACGGTGAGTTTCCTAGTAAAAAAAGGTCAAAAGGAAGGAATTACTACGGAGGTTAAATTAAATAAATCGATTACTGCGCCGGTGAAGAAAGGTGATGAAATCGGAACTCTTTTGGTATATAAAGATAAAAAAGAGATAAAATCTTATCCACTGCTTGCTGAAGAAGATGTGGAACGTGCAGGATTTTTGGAAATGTACATACGAATGCTAAAAACCATACAATAGTATAGGTGAAGGAACGAAATTCAACGACAGAAAAGAGGGATTTCATGAAAGATTATGTCATTGCATTTTCGTCCTTTTACAAGGCTGCTTATGCACAGGAAAAATTACAAGAGCAACGGGTTCGTTCTACCTTAAAAAAAACACCCCCTAAACTGTTGAAAAGTTGTGGCTATGCACTTTATGTTCGAACCAATCAAATACAGCAGGTTATTGATATTTTGCAGAAAAGCAATATTAATAATAGTGGAGTGTACGAAATCCAAGAACAAAACAATCAAATCGATTATATACGTGTATCTTAATGCACAGGTATTTCCAAATGAATACAGAGAATCAACATGTATTAGTTTGGAGCTAGATAATTTAATAGAAACCGTAAATGTGCAATGAAGCTTTTGCTCTGTTGCACATTTTTTAATATTCTCCATTTGTAGAAAAATTAGTTGACAAATAAAATTGTTAAAAAAATACTTTAATAACTTCATTGAAAACTGTAGCACTATCACTTGTTTTCTCCAAATGGAGACTAAAATATCCAAATGGAGAAAAAAGAACTGATTTTTTATGAAAAATAAACATATATCAATGAATTATATTAACAAGATATCATATTAAACGTAATATTAATAGAAATTTTATTGTTTTATTACAAAAATGGTAAAAAATATCGCAATTTATAAATTATTTTTTTAACAATTCAGATGATAATGAATATTTGGCATGGCAATTGCTATCAGTATAAAGTGAACCGGAAAATTCAACCGGAGAAACATAAGTTTTAGTGATGCGGCCGCACAAGCTGGAACTTGAGAGCTTTCATAGAATAGAGGAGGTAATTTATGAACAATGGTTTAGTAAGATTGATGGAGATGCTGGAAAACATCAAAGTTGAATACGATGATGGCATTGCATTGGTTATTATGAATCGCCCCAAAGCATTGAATGCACTAAATGATAAGACGTTAGATGAACTGGAAAAAATATTTGAGGTATTTGATGAGAGCAAAGAAATAAAAGGCATCATCATAACTGGTACAGGAAAGGCATTTGTAGCGGGCGCAGATATTCTTCAGATGCAGGCTTATAAGAGTGAAGAAGGCAGAGATTATGCCGGGTATGCACAGAGTGTATTTAACAAGATTGAATCATTTGAAAAACCCGTAATTGCTGCAGTAAACGGATATGCATTAGGAGGCGGTTGTGAACTTGCAATGTGCTGCGATTTAAGAATTGCATCCGAAAAAGCTGTTTTTGGACAACCGGAGGTAAAACTTGGCGTTATTCCTTGTTTTGGCGGAACACAAAGACTGACAAGATTGGTTGGTGCTGGTAGGGCAAAGGATTTAATTTATACTGCACGACAGATAAAGCCGGATGAGGCATTTTCTATGGGTCTTGTGAATCGGGTTGTTACAGACGAAACCTTGATTGACGAGGCAAAAGCTTGTATGAAAATGATTATAGAGAATGCGCCAATCGCAATAAAGTATGCAAAAACTGTTATTAATAAAGGTGCTGATCTTGATCTGTTAAATGCCCTTGAACTTGAAAAAGATGCTGCAGGGCTTACCTTTGCAACAGAGGACAAACAGGAAGGAAT
>JAYFPL010000152.1:0-23073 GCA_034927775.1 Anaerovorax sp.
TGGATGCTGAATACATTGGGACATTAAAACATTTTGCAAAAGGAATTACTTTCAATGATGAGACTTTGGCAAATGATTTGCTTTGCAAGGTTGGTCCTGCAGGAAATTATATGAAAGAAAAACATACATTAAAGTGGTTTAAGAAAGAACATAATTATGATAACTTAGTCATGAACTATCAAGAAAGAGCAAGCTGGAAGAAGGAAGGCGGCAAGAGTATCTTTGAAAAAGCAAAAGATGAAGTTGCTAAGATTAAAGAGCTTCCAGGTATGCTGTTGTCCGACGAACAGAATTCACGTTTGGATAAGGCATTTATTGAAGTTTGTTTAGAAGCAGGATTGACTAAGGAAACAGCTGAAAACCTGATTGCAAAGTGCAATGAGGCTTAAGGCAACCAAATAACATTGCTGTACATCTTCATTTATTTATTTTCTATCAAAAAAATAGGCACCGAAAAGGTGCCTGTTTTTTTGAAGCAATATTAAATAAGTTCGTAATCTTTAGTAGCCCAATGCGTATATTCTAAGTATTGACTCACGGCATCGGCATCACCACTTTGGAAAAGCTCAATGATTTTTTTATGTTCCTCATTCATCCAACTGCATATTTCAAACTGTGTGTCGATGTCTTCGCTAAAATAAGTATATCTTAATACACTGGACTTGATTTCATCTAACATTCGAGAAAGCAATAGGTTGTCCGCACGTTTAATGTAGACTTGATGAAATTTTTCTTGTAACTCACAATAGGAAGCATAGTTTTTATATTTAATTGCAATATCAATCAAGTCAACCAGTTCTTGCATGTGAAGAATGTCTTGTTCTGTCATCATAGGACAGGCTTGTCTTCCTGCTAAGGCATCAAGATCTGCCAAGATAATATAAGCATCTAATTTTTGTTTGTGGCTGGTATTAACAACTTGATATCCTTTTCTAGGGATTTTATCCAAGACCCCGTTTGCTACAAGCTCAATTAAAGCTTCTCTTGCAGGAGTACGACTAATATTTAATATTTTACAGATTTCAGATTCGGAAATAATATCGCCTGCAGCAAAATCGCCACGCTGTATTTTTTCCAGAATCATTTTAGTCGCTAAATTTCTTAAGGATGAATCCATAATACGTTCCCCTTTTATATGTTTGTTTTAATAAATATATCATAAAAGATAAATTGATGCAATATAAGACAATTTTAAAAAGACTTGACGAATGCAATGTATACATATATACTTAAAACTGTAGTAACAAATAACATAGATTTGCCATACTATGTGTTTACTATTTACCCAATTTCAACAAAGCCCTTAGGAATGCTGTCCCTAAGGGTTTTGTTGTATTTTGAATCTTTATGTCGTATAGTATTATTGTATTTTATGTATTTATGTATTTATATATTTTCAGAATACATTGACTTTTTAGTATTCCCTTGTTACAATGATTATATCGTAGGGCCTCGATAAACAAAGTTATCTTCTTATTTTTACTATTTTATTTTTGGGAGGACAAAAAATGGGTAGAAAAATTCCTATGTGGCAAACATTTCTAGTAGTAGTATTATCTCTAGGCGTCATTATTTACTCCATTGTATTTAGTTATGGTGAGTCCCATATGCCATTGCTTATGGCGGCAATTATAGCCGCAGCAGCAGGTGCATTAAATGGGTGGAAATGGTCTTATATGGAAACCGGTATGCTTTCTGCGATCAGCCGTTCATTACAAGCTTGTTTGATTCTTTTATCAGTAGGAATCTTAATCGCTACTTGGAAAGCAGCGGGCATTATCCCTTCCATGATTTTTTATGGATTAAATATTTTAAACCCATCTATTTTCTTAGTTTCAGTTTGTATTTTATGTTCGATCGTGTCCTTATGCCTTGGTAGTTCTTATACAACAGCCGGAACTATCGGTGTTGCCATGATTGGTGTATCGATTGGACTTGGTGTCAGCCCTGCAATGACAGCCGGTGCGGTAGTCGCAGGCTCTTACTTTGGAGATAAGATGTCCCCATTATCTGACACTACAAACTTAGCACCTGCAGTAGCAGGTACAAATCTATTTGATCATATCAGACATATGGTATATACAGTAACTCCTTCTATGATAGTAGCACTTACTGTTTTTGCTATTATCGGTAGAGGTTCTGCTGGAGATAACGTTTCTGTAGCTGAAGCAGAATTGTTACAGTCTGAAATTATGAAAGAATTTGTAGTTAGTCCTTTGTTATTATTACCAATACTTATTTTAATTGCGATTGTAGTTCTTAAGATTCCGGCACTTCCTGGAATTTATCTTGGAATCCTTATTGGCCTATTTTGTATGACTGCAGTACAGGGAATTTCTATTGCAGATTGGTTCCCGACCATGCATTATGGCTATACATCCATTAGTGAAGTTCAGTTAAATGATGATTATATGGTAGCGGATCTAGTTGGTGGAGGCGGATTCCATAATATGTTATGGTCTGTCAGTGTTGTTCTTTGTTCCATGTCCTTTGGTGGAATTATGGAAGCAACAGGTATGTTAAATGACATAGCTCAAAAAGTTTTAGGATTTGCTAAGAGTACAGGTTCTTTGGTTACAGTAACCATCTGTTCTTGTATTTTTGTTAATTTGATTACTGCCGATCAATATCTTGCGATTATACTTCCAGGCAGAATGTACAGAAGTGCATTTGAAGATAGAAGATTAAAGGCGAAGAATTTATCCAGATGTTTAGAAGATTCTGCGACATTAACTTCTCCGCTTATTCCTTGGAATGTATGCGGTGCTACCATGTCGAGCTTCTTAGGAGTTCCAACTGCAGCATATGCACCATATACTATTCTAAACTGGCTAAACCCAATGGTTTCAATTCTTTATGGCTACCTCGGATTTACGATGGAAAAGATGTCAGATGAAGAATATGAAGAGGTTTTAGAGCAGAGAAAGATAGATGCAGAACTTGCAGCAAAAGCGGTTCAATAAATAAAAACAATGAGGCCCTTGAAGTAAAAACAGGCACTCTTATAAGGGTGCCTGTTTTTTATATAATAGAAATTACCGTTTTAATATAATAAATATTCTTTTCCTGTATTTTTAAATAACGCGGCGGGTGAAAGAAAAAATACAAAACAAATTGAGGAGAATCGTATGGATCAAAATATAAATAAAATAGGCTATTGCAATTCTTATTTTAAAGTGGATACAAATAAAATAGTTAAAAATTATTTTAAAGTAAAAAATTATGTAGGAGATAATGTAGGTGTCATTCCAGTGTTAAAAGGGAACGCATATGGATATGGATTAGTTCCTATGGCAAAGATCTTCGAGGATCGCTGCCATGTGGAAATATTGGCAAATGCGGCAGTATATGAGGCTATACAACTTAGAGAAGCCAATGTACAGTGCGAAATTCTTATTATTGGTGGAATACCGCAGCATTTAATATCAGCTACCGTCCAGTATCGTTTACAAATTCCATTGTTTGAGAAAACAACCGCGAAAAACTTAAATGATGCTGCAGAGAAAGCAGGAATAATAATGAAGGTGCATATTAAAATTGAGACTGGTATGAATCGTTTAGGTGTAAAGCCGGGTCAGGCACTTTCTGAGCTTTTGTCATATGTAGATACTTTAAAAAATATAGAGATTGTAGGAGCCTATACTCATTTTGCTACTTCAACTGCAGATTATAATGATTCTTTTGCATTAGAGCAATATCGTATTTTTCAACAGGGAATAAAGCAAATAAAAGAGCATGGCATTCATTTAAAATACATACATTGCTGTAATTCCGCAGCGATTGCTTGGTTTAAGGAAGCCTATGGGACACATGTACGGTCCTGCTCTTCGGTTTTAGGTCATATGGCAATGGAAGATGGAAGAGAGCCCATTGGGCTGGAAGAGCCTGTAGAAATTCGTGCGTTTATTACGAACATACATGATGTAGCGCCAGGGGAAAGTGTAGGTTATAGTAGATATTTTAAAGTAGAAAAGCCTATGAAGGTGGCGACTTTAACAGTTGGGTTTGCAGATGGATTTTATCCGATGTGGATGAAAGGTCAAGCTCCTGTTTTAGTTAGTGGGAAACGTACGAGATTTTTAGGATGCTGTATGGATCAGTCGTTTATTGATGTAACGGATGTACCGTGTGAGATTGGACAATCCGTTACATTGATTGGCCGAGATGGTGAGGAGCAGATCACTACTTGGGAGATAGAGCAGTTTACTGGGAATACCTTTGAATATTTATTTGGAACCATTGGGCCGAGAGTTGCTCGCATTTATGAATGAATTGGATCGTATAATATTGGCAAGTTTTTTTAAACCATATTCAATTTCTTCCTCTTTTGCATACGCATAGGAAAGTCGAAGAGCATGATTTTTTTCAAAGTCATACACACTTCCGGGATTGAGTAAAAGTTTCTCTTTACGTGCAGCATAGAATAAATCATCCGTCGAGATGTCGCGGTGAAGCTTTAACCAGATATAAAAACTTCCTTTTGGTATGTTCCATGTTGCAATATCTTTAAAATATAAATCCAATGCGTGGAGTGCATGATCTCTGCGCATTTTTAATTTTTTACGTAATTGCTGTAAATAAATATCATAGTTTTTTGTTGAGAATAGTTCGAAAAGTGCCCATTGTGAAACAGAGCTTGCACCGTAATCCATTTGCATTTTAACATCACCCAAACGTTCCACCACTGATTCCGGACCAACGAGCCAACCGATGCGAAGGCCTGGTGCTATTGTTTTGGATACGGTACCAAGATAAAGAATCATTCCATTTTCATCCATTGTTTTTAAAGGCTTAGGAGGTTCTTCCTCAAACCATAATTCGCCATAAGCGTTGTCCTCAATAATAGGGAGACGTTGATTATTGCAAAAACGAAATAATTCCTTACGACGTTGTGTGGACATGACTGCTCCTGTTGGATTGTGAAACGTAGGTATAGTATAAAGAAGAGAATTTTTCTCTTTCGTTAATCCTTTTGAATTGGATGCATGGTGTGATTGTGCCGCCATATGCCAGTGACAGAGCCCTTCACTGTCCATTGGCAGTCCTTTCAGTTTCATGCCAGCGGATTGAAATACCTGTAAGGATTTTAAGTAAGAAGGTGCCTCTGTATATACTGTGGAACCCGATGGCAGCATACAAACTGAAATAAGTTGTAAGGCCTGCAGTGATCCCGAAGTGATTAAAATACTGGAAGGAGATGCTTGAATGCCTTGCTTTTTTAATCGTTCTGAAAGAATTTCTCGAAGTTCCAAAAGGCCAAGCGATCCTAAATAATTTAAAGATGGAATTCGTTCCGGAAGGCGCATAAAAATTTCCCGCATCATTTCTTTTGGAAAAAGTTCAGGGGCTAATTCGCCGGTCCCCAGTCTTATAAAATTCTCTTCAAATTCAAGTTTATTGATAATTTGGATGGTAGGAACATTCGCCTTAAAGGAACCCGATGTTAAATAGCTGCCCCAGTCAGGAGGAGCAGCAGACATTAAAAGTGACCAGGTGTTGCTGGCTACACGCGTACCTTTTCCTGCATTGCCCTCTAAAATACCATACGAAGACAATTCTTCCATGGCCATCATAATTGTACTGCGATTTACACCGAAGATCTCGGCTAATTTTCGTTGAGAGGGCAATTTGCTTCCAATTACCCAATCTCCTGAAGCAATTTTTGTACTTATAAAGCGAACAATTTGCTTATAAAGAGGTTCCTTATTATTTTTATCCGGTATCCATTCTATAGTAACTTCTTTTGAGGTAATTGATTTCATTATGATATCCTTTCTTTTTTCTTATGAAAAACATCTAGTATCAATGTAAACTTGGATGGGAAAAAAGTCAATGGTTGGATGGATACAGGTAAATAAATATCCGTTATTATAAGCCTATAAAGCATATGGTTTATAAAAAAATGGACGGAATAACTGGAGGAAAATAAGATGATGTATTTTTTACAAGGGTTGACGATTGGACTTGCTTATGTAGCGCCCATTGGGGTACAAAACTTGTTTGTCATTAATACGGGGTTAACACAAAGTCGTGCAAGAGTATATTTAACAGCTTTAATCGTAATTTTTTTTGATATTACTTTATCTGTTGCATGTTTTTTTGGAATTGGAGCTTTAATGGATCATTTTCGCTTTTTGAAAATGGCGATTCTTTTGATTGGCAGTATAGTGATCTTAATAATGGGAATCAAATTAATTTTAGAAAAAGCCTCTATGGATACAGGGACCAATGTGAACGTACCGATTGTGGAGGTTATTACTATGGCTTGCGTAGTTACTTGGTTTAACCCTCAGGCATTAATCGATGGGTCCTTATTGCTGGGTGCGTTTAAAGGAGCATTGCCTGCGACAGAGTCTACGAAATTTATATTAGGTGTAGCAACGGCATCCTTTTGCTGGTTTATGGGAGTATCTACAGTAACGCATTTCTTTCGTTCTAAGTTCAATGATAAAATTCTAAAAATAATTAATGTTATTTGTGGCATAGTAATTGTATTTTACGGTTTAAAATTAGGTCTTAGCTTTTTTAAGATGTTTTAAATCATATTTAACTTTAGAGATAAAAATAGATAAGAAGAACCGGCAAAAACTTCAAAGTAATGCCGGTTCTTCTCTTAATTATAATAATGAAGTAAGATTGTAAGCTATATCGAATTCAATTTTATTTTGGGATATCCGAATACTTCATATCTAAATCGTGCTATTCTTTTAAATGTGATTTTACAAAAACATTTAACTTATCTTTTTTTCTTGTTTCATGTAGCGTAAGAAGTGAACATCGATGGTATAAAAAACTTTTTTAAGTAATTTTTCTTTTTTTGTATTTCATTCATAATTATCTTCTCTCTTCATAAAATAAAGAATATTGTTTAATATCATTCTATATCATAAAAGAGATATTTCCAATATAAAAAGTATAATTAAAAGAAAATTTTTATTATTCTGACAAGCGTTCCTTTCTACCGTAATATAGGAGATATAGTTTTAAGATATAGAGAGTATGGTATAATAAAAAATATAGGCTGTAATTTATCAATTGTTATATAGAAACTAAAAAAGAAAATAAAAATAAAAAATGGAGAATTAAAATGAATGTATTAGTTGCAAATGATGATGGAATTGAAGCACAGGGTATTCAAGAGTTAGTAAAAGCACTTGGAGTACGAGACGAAATAAAAATTTATGTATGTGCGCCTGATCGCCAAAGAACTGCTTCTGGTCACGGTATTACGGTATCGGAACCATTGATTTTAAAAGAATGGGATTTTAAAGGAGCAGAAATGGCTTATTCTTGCTCAGGAACTCCTGCTGATTGTGTAAAGCTTGGCTTACGTGCATTTCGTGCGATGGGTATTGAAATGGATTTAGTCTATTCCGGAATTAATCACGGAGCGAATTTAGGAACAGATACATTGTATTCCGGTACAGTTTCAGCGGCAATGGAAGGCGTTTTATGTGGAAAGCGATCCATTGCAATCTCGTCCTGCAGTCATCAACCAAAACACTTTGAAAGCTGCTATGATGTAGCTGTGAGCATGCTAGACATCGCCTTGGAATCACTTGATGAACACACTATATTAAATGTAAATATACCAGATTTACCTCTTTCAGAAATCAAAGGGATTCAACTTGGAAGATTAGGGGAGCGTGAATATGCGGATCATTTTCACCCAATAAAAAATGAAGAAGGTATCATTCATTACCAATATTCAGGAGAAGCTCTTGCTTATGAAGGTCTTTCCGATGATGTAGATGTAGCGGCACATGAGCATAATTATATCACAGTAACACCACTGCATCATGATTTAACAAATTATAGTGTTCTGGAAGAAATGAAAAATCACCCGATATTTGATAAAATTTAATTTAATAAAGTTATCGTGAAAATACAAAGGAGAGATATATGGAAGTAAAGAAAATAAAAAAGGAAGATACGCTATTAATCGCAATTGATTTTCAAGAAAAATTAATGCCTGTAATGAATGAAAAAGAAGCATTGGAAGCTGCAATGGTAAAATTAGTTAAGGGCTGTCGAGTTATGGAAATTCCGATTTTAGTGACACAGCAGTATACAAAAGGACTTGGAGCAACCCTTCCATCGATTGATACCGCATTAACTGAAGAGATAGCAGGGAAAAAGGCAATATACGAACCTTTTGAAAAGACAAACTTTAGCGCGATGCGACAAGCAGATTTTGTAGCTGAAGTAAAAAAGCAAGAAAGAAAGACGATATTAATGACTGGAATTGAATCACATATTTGTGTAGAGCAAACTGTGATTGATTTACTTGATAACGGGTATAATGTATTTGTTGTTGGGGATTGTATTTCTTCAAGAAAAGCAATGGATAAAGAATATGCACAGCTTCGTATGATTGCAGCAGGTGCTATTTTTACATCGATGGAGTCCATACTTTTCGAGCTTTGCGGCGGAGCAAAGGAACCTGGTTTCAAGGAAATCTCCGCAATTATAAAATAGGATAGAAACCCCTCGCTTTTCTGCGGGGGTTTTTCAAAATGGGAGAGAGTATGTATTTATTTAAAAACAAAATTACGTTGGAAAATCGAGAAATACTGGACAAGTATCTTGGAAGCTATGAATATAAAACGTCAGGACTATCTTTTAGTTCTCTCTATATGTGGAGAAATATTAATTACTTTAGTTGGGAAATCTTTGGTGATTATCTTTGCATAGCTGGAATGAGTCAACTGGAAGAGGATAAAGAGGAACCGTTTTTGCTTCCCCCTTTGACTAAAACAGGTTTTTATGAGCCCGAAGGGTTGAGGAATTCCATATTAGAGGCGAAAAGAGTGTTTGAAGAGTGTGGTTTTGTATGTACACTGCGTTTGGTGCCCATTCAAATTATGGAAGCAATCAAAGCGGCTTTCCCAAAGGAAATTCATATTATTGCCGATCGTCCGAATTACGATTATCTCTATTTAACCAAGGATTTAATTGAACTTTCAGGCAGAGAGTTCCATAGTAAGCGAAATCATTTAAATTATTTCTTGAACCATTATGATTATAAATATGTAGCTTTAACTTCAGCTATGGCGGGAAAAGCGGAACAATTTATTAAAGAATTTAATGAAAGAAAAAACCTGTCAGGTCATGAGCGCGAGCTGCTGCTTATGGAAGAGTCTGCTATGAAGGATGTGTTTCATAATATAGAAAAGGTTGGTTATCATGCAGGAGCTATTCTTATAGATGATAAAATAGAAGCGCTGAGTATCGGAGGAAATTTAGGAAAAAGAACGGTTACAGTGCATATTGAGAAGGCAAATATTGAATTTCGAGGGTTATATCAAGCAATTAATAATGAATTTTCGAAAAATGTTGCTTGCAGAGTGAAATATATTAATCGAGAGGAAGATATGGGGATTCTTGGACTACGTAAAGCAAAACTTTCGTATAATCCTATCAAGCTTGTCGAAAAGTATATTGGTGTTTTTAAGGCGGATTTATAGACTGACAAGAGTTCCTAAATATTTTCTTCTTTTTAACAAAATAATTTTATGAAGCATTTTCAGAAAAATCTATGACATTGTTAAATATTTATCGATGTGCAATCGAATAATTAAGGTGTTTTTGCATATTATCAGTAAAAAGTATTGGAAAATAGCCGTTTTTTGCATGTCTTATTAGGCTCTTAGGGGTATTGTCTTTTTAAATAGAAGATGATATGATATCAATTACAGTGCAAAACAATTCGAAAAATTTTAGGTTTTTCGAATGAATAAGCATAAATATTAATTTTTTTTAGGAGGACATGAAATGAGAGAAGTAGTAATCGTAAGTGCAGCTAGAACTCCAATCGGTAGCTTTGGCGGAACACTGAAATCCACACCAGCTGTAACTTTGGGTGCCATCGCTGTTAAGGAAGCAATTAAGAGAGCTGGAATTACACCGGAGCAGGTTGATGAAGTTGTTCTTGGAAATGTACTTCAGGGCGGACTTGGACAGAATATTGCAAGACAGATTTCTATGGCTGCTGGAATTCCAAAGGAAGTACCTTCCATGACAATTAATAAGGTTTGTGGATCCGGACTTCGTTCTGTAGGTCTTGCTGCGCAGATCATCAAGGCTGGAGATGCTGATGTCATCGTTTGCGGTGGTGCAGAAAGCATGAGCATGGCTCCATATGTTGTTCCATCTTCCAGATGGGGAGCTAGAATGGGCGATACTAAGATGATCGACATGATGGTACATGATGGATTAACTGATGCATTTAATGGTTATCACATGGGTATTACTGCAGAAAACGTAGCAGAACAGTGGGGATTAACTAGAGAACAGCTGGATGAGTTTTCTGTAAAGTCTCAGAATAAAGCAGAAGCTGCAGTAAAAGCAGGAAAGTTTAAGGATGAAATCGTTCCAGTTGAAATTCCTCAGAGAAAAGGCGATCCAATCGTATTCGATACCGATGAATTCCCTAAGTTTGGAACTACTATAGAAAAGGTTGCTAAGTTAAAGCCAGCATTTAAGAAAGATGGTATGGTAACAGCAGCAAACGCTTCTGGTATCAATGACAGTGGTGCAGCTTTAGTTGTTATGTCTAAGGAAAAGGCAGATGAACTAGGATTAAGCTACCTTTGCACAATTAAGTCCTATGCATCCGCAGGTGTAGATCCTTCCATTATGGGTATCGGACCTATTCCTTCTTCCAGAAAAGCAATGGAAAAAGCAGGATTGACTATGGATGATATCGATTTAGTAGAAGCAAACGAAGCATTTGCAGCTCAGTCTTTGGCAGTAGGAAGAGATCTTGCTATTCCTGAAGAAAAGTTAAACGTAAACGGTGGTGCGATTGCTCTTGGACATCCAATCGGAGCTTCCGGAGCAAGAATCTTGATCTCCTTAATTTTCGAGATGAAGAAAAGAAATGCTCACACCGGTTTGGCAACTCTTTGCATCGGTGGCGGTCAGGGAACTGCATTAATCGTAGAAATGTAAACATAACATTTAAATATAATTGCATAAAAGAATTTAATTGGCGGGGAGTTTTAATTCCCCGCCTTTTTTATAGAGATTTAGTCGATATTTTACATTTAAAAAAGATGAGGTAAAGATTTTCTTTACCCCATCTAAAAAAGGAATGGTTGGTTAGAAACGTAAGGATAAGCAAGAAAGACCGCCGTCAAGCTTTCTGTATTCAGAAGTATCAACCAATATGACTTCATAACCAGCTTCTCTTATCTTTTTTTCTACGGTTGGATAACCCTCAGGAACAATTACTTTATCATTTACCCAAATGCAGTTTGCAGCATAAGCTTCTTCTTCAGGAATAATAATCTTATTGAACTTTGCGAAATCTGCTTTTTTAATAAATTCGCCGGAAACAAGCATATTATTATTTTCTATGTAATTTACACCAGTCTTTAAATGAAGTACCAATTCAAGAGGAACTTCTGATCCGCTTAAACCATGTTTTTCTAAAATTTCAATGAATTGACGAATTCCTTCTTCGTTTGTTCTTGCACTTCGTCCTACATAGAAGTGATCACCAACCATCATAACGTCGCCGCCCTCCAGAGTTCCTGGGGACTTAATAAATTCAATCTTATCATCACTGAAGAATTTTTTAATTGTAGGCAGCATTATATCTGCTTCTTTTCTTCTGGATAATGCACCAGGGTTGGAGATGATAGCACATTTTCTTGTAATTACAGCAGTATCTTCTACGAAGCAGGAATCCGGATAAGCTTCATCTGCTTCCAATACAGTTACTGCTACACCACATTGTTTTAATGCTTCAATGTAAGAATCATGTTGCTTTAATGCTAATTCATAATCTGGCTTTCCTAATTCCGGTGCAGATGTGATCCCTTCTACCATAGCTTTACAAGGTCTTTTTACAATTACATTTTTAAACATTTTATTGTCCTCCCTGAACATTATATTTTCCGTCGAACGGACTCGACTTTATATTGTATATTATATACTATATATATTTAAACGTTTTTGTCAAGAGATTCGGCATAATTTTTTTAATATTAAGACATATTCTATCCTATATATAAGTAGGAGAAATATTATGTAATTTCTTCTATTAAGACTTAATTGTAATTTTTGTAAAAGGCGATTATACTACCTTGTAAGGAAGGAGTATTTTATGAATGAAATTTCTATGAAAGCGTATGCGAAAATCAATCTTTGCTTAGATGTACTGGGGAAACAAGCGAATGGTTATCATCAGGTTGAGATGGTGATGCAGCAGATAGATTTATATGATGTGGTTACTGTAAAGTGTAATCCAATAATGAAAAAGAAAAATGATGAGAAAATAACAGACTTGATTGTAGTAACGACAACTAGAAATGATCTTCCGGTTGGGGATACAAATCTAGCCTATAAAGCAGCAAAGCTCATGCAAGACACTTATAAACAGAATTCTGAAATCTATATCCATTTGGAAAAGAATATTCCGGTTGCCGCCGGACTGGCAGGCGGAAGTGCAGATGGTGCTGCAGTGTTGATTGCGCTTTCACAGCTTTGGCATTTGCATTTGGAATTACGAGAGCTTATGGAGTTGGGTGTTCAACTAGGAGCTGATGTACCATTTTGCATTATGGGGCAAGCTAAAAAAATGCAAAACTTACAATTAAGAGGCAAAGAATGGGCATCCACTTGTGCATTTGCAGAGGGAATTGGGGAAAAGCTTACGCCGTTGCCACCTTTAGAATGCATGGTTTTGCTTTCAAAACCTTCTATTAATGTTTCAACGGCAGCTGTTTATAGCGCGTTATGTTTAGAAGAAATAAAAAGTCATCCAGATACAAGAGAATTAATTTTAGGTTTGAAAGAAAAAAATTTAAGAAAAATACAAAAAAATATGATTAACGTACTTGAAACGGTTACATTGCGTGATTATCCATTGGTCGCAGAGATGAAACTTTACATGGAAAATTTAAAAACAGCTTATCAGGTTCTTATGAGTGGAAGCGGTCCAACTATTTTTGCACTGTATACAAATCGAGAGAAAGCAAGATTGGCATATATTAATAGTAAGAAAAAAAGCAATGAGACATATTTGATCAGAACCTTGTCATAACAAGTCCTTTCTCTACATACACTAAATACAAAGAAAATTTGAATTTAGTGATACAGGGGGAACGATCATGGCATATGAAAAAGATCCATACGATTTTGATAAGATTCCAGACTTTGCATTAAAACCGGCGCGGCCGAAAAATGACGTGCCGTTGGAACCGAAAACGGCCATGCCGATAGATGACGCCTTTGATCCAAGTGTCTATGACAGGCTGTTTTATGATCTTCCGGCATTAACTCCGCAAACAGCGGCTGATTTTGAAGAAGCCTTAAAGCAACCGGCGATTGAAAAAGAACAACCAAAAAAGATAGAAGAAACAGAGAAAATAGAAGAAGAATTAAAAGAAGCCAAAGAAGAAGATACAAAAGAAACCGAATTTTTGGAAGATGCTCCAGATGAATCTGATGTCTTGGCAGAAGTACCGGATGAGTCCATTACCTTGGAAGTAACTCCGATTGCACCATCTGCAGCTATTGTGCCAGAACCATTTGAAGAGAGAAGAACTGAAATTCCGGCTGAATTACCAAAAGAAAGACCGACAGAAAAACCAACGGAAAAACCAGTTCCGCAAAAAGTGCAGCCGATTGGTGCAAATCTTTTGAGCAGACGTTTGAAGTTAACTGATATTAAAGCAAAACCACAATTTCGTGTATTTATTGAAGAGGATATTCTAGTACCGGATGTAAAACCAGATTTGGCATCGATACTTTCTATGGATGGAAAGCTTAAACTTTCTGATAAACAAGTTTCTGCCGGAGCTTCAGGAGTAACGACATTGAAAGTAAGCGGAGACTTTATGTTACAGACATTATACATACCGGATAAAATACAAGAAAATGAAGTTGTTGTTGCAATTGATTCTAGATTACCATTTAAAGAAGAGGCTGAAGTTCGGGCAGAACCTTATTCAGAGCTAATCGTGACTCCTACTTTGGAATCCATCGATTATTCTGTGGTTAATGAGCGTAAATTCCGTGTGAAGGCAACTGTAGGAATTAATGTTAAGGAATACCGAGCTTTAGACGTACAGATTTTTGAAGGAATTCAGGGAGAAGAGGTACAGTTACTTAAAGAAAAGATTCATGCGACAGACGTTGCTTTACGAAAAACAGAAGCGATAGAACTGGAAGAAGATTTACTATTAAAAGATAGCATGCCGGAAATTGGGAAGATTCTTCGTTATGATGTGAACGTTGTAGAAAATCATAAGCAGGTTAGTCGTGAAAAGGCCGTAGTCAATGCAACGGTATATTGTAATGTCATGTATTTAAGTGCGGAACCGGCAGGCGATATTGAATCCATGATGGATCAAGATGAGGAACATACAAACAAATCAATACCGGTACTTTATCAGGGGAAAACAGAGTTTACTCAATTTATAAAGTTGGATGAAGATTCACCTAGCGGAATCATTCCTTCCGGAAGCCGTGTCTCCTTTGCTGTTACAAATGCAAGTATTAAACCAAAGGAAGATGAAGCATCGAATGTGAATGGATTTACATTGGAACTCACTGCAGATACAACCATTGAGGTTTATAAAGATACGGAACAGGAAATTGTAACCGATGTTTATCACCATATTAAAGAAATGCAGTATGACACAGACGAAATAAGCCTTATGAGTTTGTGCGGAATGGGTAATTCTGAAGTGTCGGCAAGAGAAATTATTAATATACCGGAGAGATACGGTGGTGTTGATCGTGTAGTATTTTTATCCGGAAATATAGGAGAAACAAAATCTTTCATTGATGCTGGCAAAAACATTGTAGAAGGAGTCGTAACCTTAAAAATGATTTGCATTGGAATGGATGATAATAAAACGCCATTCAGCATTAAGCAAGATTTACCGTTCCGAAGCAGCATTGACATTCCGGGAATCAAGAGTGATATGATTTCTGACAATGACGTGTTACTGAAAGAAATTTGGTTTGATAAAATGAATCAAAATCAAATTGAAGTAAATGCAGGAATTTTAGTATCCACTAGTGTAATGAATCCGGAAAAACATGCGTTGATTAAAAATGTATGCTTTGTAGAATTACCAGAGCAAAAAGAGAATGCACCAAGCATGGTATTATACATTACCAAAGCTGGTGATAACATTTGGAAAATCGCTAAAAAATATCGAACAACGATTGATGCAATCAAAAAAATAAATAACATTGATTATAGTAATGAAATCAAACCTGGAACTAAATTGTTAATTGTAAAATAAAACCATTGAATGTATAAAAACGCTTTACTTTGGAAAGAATTAAAATAACAAAAATCTTTTTAAAGGAGCGTTTTTATTATGGGATTAAAGAAAAAACAGATGCAGATTTTGCTTTTGGTTTTGCTTTGCCTGTTTGCTTATACAACTTGGAATATGCAAAAAAGGATGAATCCTTCAATGAGTAATGAAGATTTTATACGGTTTCATGTAATTGCAAACAGTGATACTGAAGCAGATCAAGCATTAAAAAGAGAAGTAAGGGATCAGCTTTTGAAAAAAATTAATGAAGAACTTGTAGAAGAAGCGATTGCACAAGCTGATGAAGAAACAAGGGAAGTGTCGTTAACCTTAAAAGATTCCAGAGAGTATATTCAAAATCATTTGGAAGATATTGAACAAGCAGCTGAAAGTGTTATAAAAAAAGAAGGCTACACATATAAAGCAACTGCCATTTTAGGAAATCGTTGGGTACCAAAAAAAAGCTATGGAAATGTTACATTTCCTGCTGGCAATTATGAAGCACTTAATATCAGCATAGGAGAGGGAAAAGGACAAAATTGGTGGTGTGTTTTATTTCCACCTTTATGCTTAATTGGTGCGGAAGCTCCTGAGGAGCTTGACAGTGATTTAGTTCCTGTTGTACCAATTGATCCAAAGGTTGCTGAAATTTATCGAGAAGCTTTATCGGAAGATACCTATAAGGAATTAATCAAAGCGGCGACAGATCCAAAAAGAAAACCGACTACATTAAAATTAAAATTTAAAACATTAGAAATGATGGAAGGCTTAAATCAATAAATGAAAAGAAGAATGATAAAATATCATTCTTCTTTTTATTTAATTAAAAATTATCCGGATATAATTTCAGATAAACGGCATAGAATGAAGCTGTTTTTTATCTTTAAATGATAAGTAAGCAATCGTTTGTGATATAATAAATTTATATAATAATTTTTGCTTAGGAGATTGAAAATGATTGATAATTGTCAGCTGCTTCAATTGATTACAGATCATTTGGATGCCGGTATCGTATTCATTAATAAAGAGCATAGAGTTCAGCTTTTTAATCAAAAGGCAAAGGGTATAACGGGAATCGTTTTTGATAGATATGCTTCTCATGAAGCTGGCAGAATTGAAGCAGGGGATATTGTTATTCTTGCTGATAATATGATTGGAAAGGATGATGGCGATTTAACACCGAAAGATCTATCTCTTATTAATATTTTAGATTCAGATATACGTTCAAATGACTGTATAATGGGAATAGGTGTCTATAGAAATGCAGAAATTCAGCCTGTCTATAAATATCTTCGGGGGTCACATTTAAATGAAGACTTTATTTTGGAAACGAATTATCTTGGGTTTCAAATTCAGATTTCAATTGAACCGATTAAGAAGAAGATGCATATTCGAGTAAACGGTGATTCTTACAGCATATCTTTTTTAGATTCCTTTGGCCATATGGTAATCATCGATGGAAAAAGCGGACGTATAAAATTTTTTCAGGCCAAAGGATATACCATTCGAAAAGAATCAATCAATGGAATACTTCAAGGGCATGAATTTCTTTCAAAAGGTAGTAAAAAAGAAGATTTCAATGTCATTGGAACAAAGATTGAGGATCTTTTTGAAAAGGGCAGACTTTTGCAAAGCATCGCATCTGTTTTATCAGGAAAAGAGAGCTTTATTCCTAATGATTTTTTTGAAATCAATAAACGATTGGTATTATGCTCAGTAAATGCAATCCAAAATGAGTTTGGTATACAGGGTGTGCTTCTTATAATACAGGATGTATCAGAATTAGAAAAATTACTGGATGATCGTAATCAAATATTAATGGAGGTAGAAAAAAGCTATACAAGCAGACCAATTTTGTATGGCGGACTTTCCAAAGATATGTTTCCGGAATTTGTCGGAAATAGTCATTTGATAATGCAGTTAAAATATTTAGCTTATAAGGCATCAAAAACAAAATTTAACGTGATTATAACGGGTGAAAGCGGTACAGGGAAATCTTTACTGGCACGTTTGATTCATGAAGAATTTAATGAATCTGCTCCTTTTATCGAAGTTAACTGCAATGCCATAGCACCAACTCTTTTTGAGAGTGAATTGTTTGGATATGTAGGAGGTGCTTTTACGGGAGCTTTGTCTTCTGGACGTTCTGGATATTTTGAGAATGCAAATGGAGGCACGATTTTTTTAGATGAGATTGGGGAGATTCCTCTTGAAATTCAAGTAAAATTGTTATATGTTCTGCAGAACAAAATTATTTATCGAGTTGGTTCTGCAAAGCCGATACCGATTGATGTAAGGGTTATTGCAGCGACAAATAAGAACTTAGAGGAGGAGGTTTTAAAAGGAAACTTTCGGCAGGATCTTTATTATCGCATTAATGTATTTCCTATTGTAATTCCACCTTTACGCGAACATAAATCAGATATTTATATGTTAATTAATAAAATTCTAAATAAATTTTGTGTTCGATATGATTTACCACCAAAACAATTTTCTGGTGAGGCATTGGACAAGCTTCTAAGATATAGCTGGCCCGGGAATATTCGAGAGTTAGAAAATATAATTGAAAGGGCAATTACCTTGTGCGAGACCAATTGGATCTATCCTGAGCATATTAATATTAAGGGATTCAATCCGGTAGGAACCTCGATGCGTGATCAGCTTCAGGAAGCAGAAAAGAAGATATTAAAGGATGCATTAGTCCGGGCAAACGGAAATAAAATGCAGGCTATGCAGAATTTAGAAATGTCAAAATCCGTTTTTTATGAAAAATTAAAAAAATATTTCATACATGTTTAAACATTAAAATAATAAAAATTAAAAACAGACAGAAACTTAAAAGAGAAATTTAAGTTTCTGTCTGTTTTTATTAATATTTTTCCGGGAAAAAGAACTATAAGTCCTGATTTTCGTACTTTAAAAAAAAAGAAACAGTAATTTTAAAAAAATAAAAGAAAATGATGTTACAAAACAGGCATTTTTAAGACATAAGGTAGAAAAAGTAAATTGGCATAAGAATTGCGTAATTATATTGTAATGGTTTTTTTAAAAAGCAATTGCAAGAGAGATGAGGAGATAAAACCATATATAGACAAGTTTACGATATAAACAGTGAAAATTTAAGAAAATGAGGATGAAAAAAATGAATGGACAAATAAAGGAAGGAATCTTGTACTTTGATGGCTGTAGTACAGTGGAATTAGCTGAAAAATATGGAACCCCGCTTTATCTATTTTCTGAAAGCATTATTCTAGAAAAATTGAATGAATTGAAAAAATCTTTTTTAGAACCTTATCCAAATACACGTGTGGCTTATGCTTGCAAGGCTTTTTGTACAAAGGCCTTACTTCAAATTTTAAAAAAAGAAAAGACATGCATTGATGTAGTCTCAGGCGGAGAACTTTATACTGCAATGGCAGTTGATTTTCCTGCGGAACGAATAGAATTTAATGGAAATAATAAGCTTAGAAGTGAACTGGAAATGGCTGTTAATTATGGGATAGGACGAATTATCATCGACGGGATTCATGAATTAGAGATGATTGATGAAATATGCAAAGAAAAGAAAAAGAAAATGAATGTTTTATATCGAATCACACCTGGTGTAAAAAGCGATTCGCATGATTATATTGTGACTGGGAAAAAGGATTCTAAATTTGGTATTCCGCTTGATGAAGATGTGATCTATCCGGCTATTCAAGCTGCAATTCAATGTGAGTCCGTTCAGTTCCTGGGCTTTCATTTCCATGTAGGCTCTCAAATATTAGATAATCAATCTCATTTAGATGCTTTGGAAACAATGCTGAATCTTGTAAAGGAAACAAAGGAGCGCTTTGGGTATGAAATCACGGAATTAAATGTTGGTGGAGGTTTTGGTATTCGTTATACAAAGGAAGAACGAAAGCCTTACTCATATTTCTTAGATCCAATAATGAAGCGCATAGAAGCATTTTATAAAGAAATGGGAATGAAGCGTCCTGCAGTAGTAGTTGAACCAGGTAGAAGTATCGTAGGAGAAGCAGGGATAACATTATATACTATTGGTCAAATCAAAGAAATCCAAGGGGTTCGAAAATATATATCTGTAGATGGCGGTATGACAGATAATATTAGACCTGCATTGTACCAGGCGTTTTATGAGGGATTAATTGCAAATAAGGCAGGGCAAACAAAGGATGAGATTGTTACAATTTGCGGGAAATGTTGTGAATCAGGTGATATTTTGATTCGTGATATTGAAGTGGCACCTCCTGAAAAAGGAGATTTATTTGCTGTATTTTCCACAGGGGCATACGGATATTCTATGGCATCCAATTATAATAAAAACCCAATTCCTGCAGTCGTATTGGTGAAGGACGGAAAAAGTCAACTTATCGTAAAAAGACAATCCTATGATGATATCATTCAAAATGAAATTAATTTGTAGGAGGAAATATGCTAAAAGACTATATTGAAAAAATATTGGATAAATTAAAAGGAAACATTGGTGTTTATTATAAAAATTTAAACACGCAAGAAGAAATATTGGTTGCAGAAGATGATTGCTTTATGGCGGCAAGTGTAATTAAGCTTTGGGTAATGGGTGAAGCATTTCATCAGATTGAACAGGGAATTTTGAGAAAAGATACAAAGATTATTTTAAAGGAAACGGACAAGGTACCACCAGGAGGGGTTATCAATTATGCAAAACAGTTAAAAGAAGGATGTCTCTCCGACGACATGTTTCCGGAAAGCGGTGTTCTCAATTTTATGCATGCAGGTGTTGAACTTACCATAGAAGACTTATATCGCTTAATGATTATTATCAGTGACAATACCGCAACAAATATCTTGATTGATCTATTGGGAATGGATAAGATTAATGCGTTTATCTCTTCTCTTGGTATGAAAAAAACAAGATTAAATCGTATTCTTTTTGATGATTCTTCAAAATTAGAAAATATGATCTCCTTAAAGGAAACAGGGTTGTTTTTAGAGAAAATTTACAACGGAGATCTGATTTCAAAAGAAGTCAGTGAAGAAATGGCAAGCATATTACAAAATCAACAATATAATTATAAAATACCGTTCTTTCTTCCCCATATCCCGATTGCACATAAAACGGGAGAAGACAATGGAGTTACTAACGATGTAGGGATTATTTACAGCGAAGCACCATTTATACTATGCTTCGCAGCGAATCATGCTGAGGTTTCAATTGCCGATCGGAGTTGCCAGGAGATCGCAAAAGAAGCCCATGATTATACTAATAGATACAGCAAATAAGAAAAAGGAGGAATTATTTTATGGAAAGTATTAGCGTTGGTTGGCTCTCCATATTACCGCCAGTCGTAGCCATTATTTTGGCGCTGATTACGAAGGAAGTTATTTCTTCGTTATTGGTCGGTATTATGATTGGAGCCGCTACATATTCATTTACAGTCGGAACCGGAGTTGTAGGTATTTTTACAACAACATTTTCGGTAATGGGCAATTCATTAGCAGGAAACATCACAAACGTTATTTTCTTAACTTTACTGGGAGCGTTGGTGGTAGAAGTTACAGTGGCGGGGGGCGCACAAGCCTATGGTAATTGGGCCGCTACAAAAATTAAATCAAAGGTAATGTCACAACTGGCAACGGCATTATTAGGAGTTATTATTTTTATTGATGATTATTTTAACTGTCTTGCTGTCGGTACTATTATGAAGCCGATAACGGATAAATATCAGGTGTCCAGAGTAAAATTAGCTTACTTTATCGACTCAACCGCAGCACCGATTTGTATAATTGCTCCGGTTTCCAGCTGGGTTGCCGCAGTCGGTTCCAGCTTGGGGGCATCAGGTGCTTTTGAAAGTGATATGGCAGCATTTTTAGCAACCATTCCTTTCAATCTTTATGCCTTGCTTACAATTACCATGGTAATTGTATTAGCAACCACAAATGTGGGGTTTGGTCCTATGACAAAGTTTGAGAGATTGGCAGAACAAGGTGATTTGGCTTCCACAGAAAATAATACAGAAATGGGAGTAAAGGTTTGTGAAAATGGAAAAGTGTCAGATCTTGTCGTTCCGATCCTTTGCTTAATTGTATTTTCAATTCTTGGAATGCTTTACACTGGGGGTCTTTTTACCGGAGAAACAAATTCCATTCAAGCAGCATTTGGTAACTGTAATTCATCGCTATCCTTAGTACTAGGCAGTTTTGGTGCTTTGGTGGTTGCATTTGCAATGTATCTACCAAGAAAGCTTATGACATTTAATGAATTTTTTGACGGTGTTGTCCTTGGAGCAAAAAATATGGTTATGCCAAATATGATTTTAACATTAGCATGGACCATTGGTGCAGTTTGCCGCGAGTTATTATCTACCGGACAGTTTGTGGGACATATGGTAGAGGTAAGCCATTTCCCATTGGCATTCCTTCCGGCTTTGATCTTTATAATCTCTGCTGCTTTGGCCTTTGCAACTGGAACCGCTTGGGGAACCTTTGGTATTCTAATTCCAATTGTTATCATTGTTTTGGAACCATCAATGGCAACACAACCAAACTTAATGACTGTAGCATTGGCAGCAGTTTTAGGTGGTTCCGTATTTGGGGATCACTGTTCACCGATTTCCGATACCACAATTATGTCTTCAACAGGTGCATCCTGTGTTCATTTGGATCATGTGGCAACACAGATTCCGTACGCATTGACAACTGCTGCATGCTGTATCATCGGCTATTTAGTTGCCGCAGTTACAAATTATAATGTTGTTATGACATTAATTGCAGGCTTTGGGTCTTTATTTATCTTATTGTTCCTTTTCAATAAATATTTTGGAAATGGGAAATTTAGCGAAAACTAATTCATATTATTTATTACTGAAAACAAATCGAAATTTAAGAAGATGTGCTGTTTTTAGATAATTAATAGGAATGAAGCAGTCTTAAAATGACACGGCTGTTCAATTTGATTGAGCAGCCGTTTTATTAACATAAAAATTTACAATAAAATGCAATACTTATTTTAAAAAAGATGCAATGCAATATTTGGAGTGGAAAGGAGTTTCTAAAATGCAATTTACAAAAATGCAGGGAGTAGGAAATGACTTTATCGTTATTAATAACATTTTATTAAAAATTCCTCTTGAAAAACTTCCGCAAATGGCGGTTCGTCTTTGTAAGAGAGGATTATCCATTGGTGGTGATGCGCTCATGGTCGTGGATGAACCTTTGAAAGATGGCGACTTCAAGATGCGATTTTATAATGCAGATGGAAGCATTGCAGAAATGTGTGGCAACGGTGCTCGCTGTATTGCACGGTATGCATATGAAAATAAAATTGCAGGAGAAAGCATGAAAATTGAAACTGAAGCCGGGGATGTGCTTGCGTGGAGACAGAATAAGCGACTTTATAGAATTAAACTAAATCGTCCGGAAGATATCCGACTAGATTATCCTGTGAAAGTAGACGGGAAAATATATGAATGCTCATATATCGAGCTTGGTAATCCCGGAATTCCTCATGCAGTAATTCAGCTGAATGATTTTAACGAGATGCCGCATGAAGAACTCTTTGAGCTAGGGAAAAAACTTCGTTGGCATAGTGCATTTCCAAAAGGGGCAAATGTAAATTTTTATGAATTAATTAAAGAAAATCATATTTTGGAAAAGACTTTTGAAAGAGGTGTTGAGGATTTTACCTTGGCTTGCGGAACCGGTTCTGGTTCTGTGGTTACAGCGCTTACACTTAAGGGGCTGGTTAGCGGTAATAATGTACAGCTAACCGTACCTGGAGGAGAGTTGTTTGTGGATGCTATCGTTG
>JAYFPL010000039.1:0-9402 GCA_034927775.1 Anaerovorax sp.
TATTGATGGAGCTGTTGTAAAAGTTGATAATTTAACGGATCGCGCGACTTTAGGAATGACATCTAAGGTTCCTCGTTGGGCGGTAGCATTTAAATATCCGCCAGAACAAAAAGAAACCGTGATTCAAGACATTGTTGTTCAGGTTGGAAGAACGGGAAGGCTGACACCCTTAGCGATTTTAGAACCGGTTCGTTTAGCTGAGACTACGGTTAGTCGTGCTACGTTGCACAACCAAGACTATATGGATGAAAAAGGCATTCGTATCGGAGATGCGGTAATCGTTCAGAAAGCAGGAGATATCATTCCTGAGGTTCTTCGTGTAGTAATTGAAAAAAGACCAGAGGAAACGAAGCGATATGTGCTACCGGAAATTTGCCCTGTTTGCGGTGCAAAAACAGAACGGGAAGCGGACGGTGCACATTTACGATGTACAGGAGAAGAATGTGCAGCAAAGGATATTCGCTCCACAACTTATTTCGTATCAAAAGATGCCATGAATATAGATGGATTTGGTCCAAGTGCAGTGGATGCACTCATCAGTGAAGGTTACATTAAAAATATTTCTGATATATTTCGTTTAAAGAATCATAGAGAACGTTTGATTGAAGAAGGAATTATCGGTAAAGAAAAATCAGTCGATAATTTGTTAAGAGCTATAGAAAAATCAAAGGAGAATGATTTAGATCGCTTGATAACAGGTTTTGGTATTAAAAATATTGGGAAGCAATCAGCAAAAACACTAGCGATGCATTTTTCCGATATCGATCATATCATGGCAGCAACAAAGGAAGAATTTATGCAGCTTCCTGATTTTGGGGAAACCGCTGCAAACAGCCTCATAGAATATTTTTCGAAGGAAAAAAATCAGAGCTTAGTACAAGAACTGAAGGATGTAGGTGTGAACGTTACCTCCTTAACAAATAAAAAGAAGAAGGACGACCGTTTTGCTGGAAAAACCTTTGTTCTTACGGGAACTCTTCCGAGTATGACAAGAGAGCAAGCAACTGAAATCATTGAATCATATGGAGGAAAAGTATCTTCCAGCGTTTCGAAAAAGACCAGCTATGTTTTAGCAGGAGCTGAAGCGGGAAGTAAATTAGCAAAGGCGGAAAGTTTAGGAGTAACCGTGCTTTCGGAAGAAACTTTTTTAGAAATGACAAAGGAGCAGTGAAATGAGGAAATTAAAAGCAGGAAAATTAGATACCGAACTTTTGGAACGAATTGTTTTTAAACATATCAAGCATAGACGAAAAGAAGTTTTGGTGCGGCCTGGCGTAGGTGAAGACTGTGCAACCGTGGATTTTGGCCCATATGAGTGCGTAATGTCAACCGATCCGATTACAGCTGCTATTTCTGAGATTGGAAGCTTGGCTATTCATATTACGTGCAATGACATTGCGTCAAATGGCGTTGAGCCGCTTGGAATTATGCTGGCGGTTATGCTTCCCGTAGGAACAACAGATGAAGAAATAGAGGATATTATGAAGCAGGCAGCTGAGGTGGCAGAATCCATTGGTGTGGAAATCATTGGTGGGCATACCGAAATTACTCCTGCTGTCAATCGTCCGGTAATTGTATCTACGGCGGTAGGAAGAACAGTTTCGGGTGGATCGCAAAGAGCACAAGCAATGCGCCCGGGCGACTATATTCTAATGACAAAGTATGCTGGACTTGAAGGGACAGGTATCATTGCCAGTGACTTTGAACGCAGGTTGAAAAATGTGCTTACAGATGAAGAAATCACAGAAGCAAAAGCCTTTTTAAAGCAGGTGAGTGTTGTAAAGGAAGGAATTGCAGCAGGAAAAGTAGGGACTGCAGGAATGCATGATATCACAGAGGGTGGAGTTCTAGGTGCAGTATGGGAACTTTGTGAAATTTCAAATACAGGAGTAGAATTGAATCTTTCGTCCATTCCGGTAAAAGAGGTAACAAAAAAAATCTGTAGTTATTTTCATATCGACTATTTACGTTTGATTTCTAGTGGCTGTATGATGATCGTTGCACATCCGGATCAGAAGCAGGCTATTATAGAAACAGTAGAAAAATGTGGAGTCTCAATTGCATGTATTGGTGTTGTGACGGAACGAGAAGCAGGACGTGTCTTGCTGCAAGAAGATGGACAGCGAATTGAGATTATACCTCCGGCAAGTGATGAACTATATAAAATTGTAAAGTAATTAGTTATGAATGAGGAATTAAATATGTTGGATTACTTTGGTATGAATCGGGTGATAGAACCGAAAAACACAGTACCAATTGTAGCATGGAAATTGGATAATTCTAGGAAATTGCATTCTAATGAAATTTGTATTGCGCTGCGAAGGGTTAAAATGGAACCTGGAAGTTTTCGACAGATTTGTAATGAATGTGAGTATGAAGAGGCAAAAATACATGCAAAAATATACGATATTATAAGAAGAAGAGGAAAGCTTCATAATCCTGCGACGGATTCAGGAGGAATGTTCTATGGAGTGGTAGAAGAAATCGATGAAAATTATAAAAATCCATTAGATTTAGGTGTTGGAGAAGAGGTCTATGGAATGACTTCCTTGACAGCACTTCCATTATACATAGAAAATATTATTAATATTGATTTGCATTCCGGCATTCTCGAAGTAGAAGGATATGCTATTTTATTTGATTATTCTCCCTTACTTCGATGTCCCGTGGATCTCAAGTATGATTTTACGATGACTGCTTTGGATGAGTCCGGTTCCCTTTGTGGTGTTAATCGAATTGTAAGAGGATTTAAACGTGTTTTACTTTTGGGAAGTGATGTTATGCTTTTGTCTCTTTATGCCAGTTCTTTACGTAAAGAAATGGATTCCGGCAGTCGCTTGGTAGCCGTACTTGATGAGAAAAGTGTGGATTTCCTTTCAAAAAAAGAAATTGAAAAAGCGTTGAGTCCTTTTTTTGATAAGGTTTATTTATTGGATGTTTTATCTCCGCTGGACAGTTTTAGCAAGATAGCAGAAGAAGAGCATGAGCTGTTTGATGTAAGCATCAATTGTGCGGATCTTTTAGGTGCAGAGGCTATCAGCGTGCTTTTAACAAAGGAGCATGGCTGTTTGTTTTTTGGGAGCATGAGCAATAATTATAATCTTGGTGTTCTCTTTGCGGAATCCATCGGTAAAACCTTGAGTTCATATAGCTTGGATGAGTATATGGCAGGGTATGATGAATTTATATTAGAAATGGTACGTGAAAATAAAGATCAATTGATTGAAATTGAGAAACTATATAAAAAATACCCACTTGGAAACGAGCCTTCAGAGAAAGCGATTCAGATATTAAAATTTCGAGAAGTAGGAAAGCGAGATGGGTTTCTTTATATGAGTGAAAAAACGAAGGCAATGGTAGATGAAGTTTTAAACATAGCATCTTATGACTGCAACGTTGTGATTCACGGTGAAACTGGAGTCGGCAAAGAGAAGGTGCTGGGGCTTTTACAAAAAAACAGCAGTCGTAAATTAAATCCCTGCATTAAAATCAATTGTGCAACCATTCAAGAAAACCTTGCAGAATCGGAATTTTTTGGATATGAAGCGGGGGCATTTACAGGAGCTTCTGCAACGGGGAAAAAAGGATATTTTGAACTTGCGAATAATGGAATTTTGTTCCTTGATGAGGTCGGAGATCTCCCTTTGGGGATGCAGTCAAAGCTTCTTCGGGTACTGCAGGAAAATCAGTTTTATCCAATTGGAGGAGTAAAGCAGATCAGTGTAAATGTCAGAGTGATTTGCGCCAGTAATAAGAATTTAAAACAACTTGTGGAAAATGGTAAATTCCGAGAGGATTTATATTACCGATTGAACATTTGTGAAATTAACATTCCTCCTTTACGTGAGCGAAGAGAAGACATTTTCTGTCTTACGGATGCTTTTTTAAAAAAGTATAACCAAAGATATGGTATTACAAAAGTAATCGATACTTCGGCTTATACGGAGCTATATAAATATAATTGGCCGGGAAATGTAAGGGAGCTGGAAAATTTTATTCATCGTCTGGTTATTAATACTAGAGGGAATCTGATTCGTGACGTTGATGTAAATCAGGCTTTATATAAAAATTTATATGACAATACATTTGTCGAATTAACAGAAGGACTGATCAATGAGGAACATTTAGATTTTAATGCGGTTATACAACATCAAGAAAAAAGATTGATTAGTTATGCATTGGAAAAGGAAAAAAATACACGAGATGCTGCTCGATATTTGGGATTAAGTCAGACTTCTTTGCTTCGTAAGAAGCATAAATACTCAATATAAATTAAACGAGAAATGAGAATATTATAAAAGATAATGGGTTTTGCGCCACTTTTGGCGCATTATTTTTTTGTTTTGCACCGAAATCGGAGCGGATGTATTTGATATCGTTTAAAGAATGGCTAAAAACAAGGTTTTACCACACAAGAAAATTTTGGCATGACAATTGCTTATAATATGCATGGTAATTAATTTTTATTAGATATTCATAATTACTGGAGCCGGGAGGAGATCAACCCGGCTGTTCTAACGGAGCTCTGGGGACTATAGGGTGAACTCTCTGCCGCCCTCTCCTTGGGACCCCGTTAGAGCAGCCGGTTTTTTGTTGACAATATGTAAAAGAATATATATAATGTTCATGTGCATGAATTGCCTTTTAGAAGCTTCGTTGGCCGTGGTTTGGGTCCTGCGCAATAAGAATCTGTGAACCTCGTCAGGTCCGGAAGGAAGCAGCGATAAGCGGAACCTCTTATGTGCCGCAGATTAGCCTTTTCCACTCGTCCGCGAAGCTCCTAAAGGGCAATTTTTTACGTCGTTATCTTGTTTGTAAACAAAGGAGGCTGCTCATGTATCAGGCATTGTATCGTAGTTTTCGTCCGGAAACATTTCAGGATATTCTTGGACAAGAACATATTGTTCGTATTCTCAAAAACCAAATTAATGGGAATTCAACCAGCCATGCCTATCTTTTTTGTGGAACAAGAGGTACCGGTAAAACTTCTACTGCTCGAATTTTGGCAAAGGGTGTAAACTGTTTAGCAACACAAGGAGAAAGACCATGCGGCAGTTGTGAAAATTGTAAAAGTATTACAAACGGCACATTTATGGATGTAATCGAAATTGATGCGGCGTCTAATAATGGGGTAGAGAATATTCGGGAATTGCGTGAAAGTGTAAAATATCCTCCTGTAAGTGGACGCTGTAAAGTCTATATTATAGATGAAGTGCATATGTTATCCACTGGCGCTTTTAATGCATTATTAAAAACCTTAGAGGAACCACCGGAAAATATAATGTTTATTTTGGCTACAACGGAGGTTCAAAAACTTCCTGCCACCATTTTGTCGCGTTGTTTACGGTTGGATTTTCACCGTGTTCCGGAAAAACAATTGTCAGCGGGTATGCGTGAAATTTGTAATTCTTTGGGAATTGAGATAACGGATGGAGCTTTGGGATTGATTGCTTCCAATGCAGATGGATCGGTTCGTGATGGATTGAGTCTCTTAGAACAGTGTATCGCCGGAGGAGAGCAATCAGTGGAGCGTCAGGATGTATTAACTGTTTTAGGAAGCAGCGGTGAAGAGACGTTTTTAGAAATAACTGATTGTGTCATTCATCATAATGTTTCGGAAGCGTTGCTGTTGTTAAACCGAATTTTGGAAGAAGGCAAAGAAGTACGGCAATTTATGAAGGATTGGATTAGTCACTACCGATGCCTTCTATTAACCAAATACATTAAAAATCCCGAGGACATGTTAAATATGTCGATGGAGAATGTAGAGCGTATTCGAAGTCAGAGTGATACTTTAGATTTATTCACAATTGACCAATCCATAATAACATTATCAAAGGCATTGAATGATGCGAGATGGTCAACTCAGCCTAGGATATTATTGGAGTTATGCATTATTAAACTTGCAAGCGGTGAGTTTTTTCACCAAAATGAAAATGGACATAAAGTGTCTAACGAGATAAAAGTAGGGGCGGTTGAATCGGCACAAAATTCTGTACCGATAAAAACCGTACAAGAAAGAACGACCCCGGAGATATTAACACAAGAAAAACCATTGCAGGAAAAAATAAAACAAGAAAGACCCTCACAAAATAAATCAATGATACATTTAAATACAAATTGTGATTTAAGTAAGCTTTGGCAATCCATGTTTACAGACCCAAATGTAGTTAAGGGAAGTTTTCACTTACTGAAAAGAGGAACTTCTTTACGTGAAGTATCAGAAGATTGCTTTATAGTAGAAGTAAGCAATGAATTGTTAAAGAAATGTGCATTGGAAAATGCAGAACAATTGGAGATGCTGATGGAAAAAAATACTGGAAAACGCTTACGTATGGAATGTGTTTTATCTACGCATATTGAATCAAAGGCAGAGGATCAAGTTGATAAATTGGCAAACGCCATTGGAAAACGTCTTGGCCTAAATATAGATATTAAATAGTTTGATAATAAAGGAGAAAATGAAAATGGGAAAAGGTATGAGAGCTGGAAAAAAACCAAGTGCTGGTGGCGGTAAGGCAAATATGCAAAAGCAACTGCAGCAAGTGCAGCAGATGCAACGACAAATGGAAGAAATGCAGCAGGAGTTAGAAGAAAAAGAAATGGAAGCAACTGCTGGCGGTGGTGCAGTAAGTGTAAAGGTAAATGGAAAAAAGCAAATTACATCCATTCAAATTAAGCCGGAAGTTGTAGACCCTGATGACGTTGAAATGTTACAGGATTTAATTATGGTAGCGGCAAACGAAGCGCTTCGTCAGATAGAAGAACTTTCACAAAATGAAATGGGCAAATTGACAGGAGGTTTATCCATCCCTGGATTGTTCTAATGTAGAAGGAGAAGCATAAAAAGAAAGCTAGGTGATTTCATGAAGCATTATGCAAAACCTCTGGCAAAATTAATCAGTGAGCTTTCAAAGCTGCCTGGTATTGGAGGAAAAAGCGCACAACGCTTGGCATTTCATATTCTTTCAATGGAAGACAAAGAAGCAAATACACTCGCAGAAGCGATTATTGACGCTAAGAAAAATATGAGATATTGTTCAATTTGCGGAAATTTAACCGATGTTGATCCTTGCAGCTATTGTGCAGACACCGCAAGAGATCCGAAAATCATCTGTGTAGTAGAAAGTCCAAAGGATGTAATGGCAATGGAACGTATACGCGAATTCCATGGACTTTATCATGTACTCCATGGTGCGATTTCGCCTATGGACGGAATTGGACCGGAGGATATTAATTTAAAATCTTTAATTGTACGTTTGCAAAACAATGATGTAGAAGAAGTCATTTTAGCTACAAATCCCAATATAGAGGGAGAGGCTACAGCTATGTATATTTCAAGACTTATTAAGCCCTCCGGCATTAAAGTGAGCCGGATTGCACATGGTATTCCGGTTGGCGGCGATTTGGAGTATGCCGATGAAGTCACTTTATCAAAAGCCATGGAAGGACGCAGGGAATTATAGTGGAAGAAAAGAAACACTATGTATATATTTTAAAGTGCAGCAACGGCAGCTTATATACGGGATGGACTACGGATTTGCAAGCACGTATAAAAGCACATAATCAAGGTATCGGTGCAAAGTATACTCGCAGCCATCGACCTGTGGAATTGGTGCATTATGAGGCATTTCAAAGCCGTTCCGATGCTTTAAAAAGAGAAGCGCAGATTAAAAAGATGAGACGTACAGAAAAGTTGATTCTATTTCAAAAATAAGCATCTTACCTTAGAAGATGATGTTAAAGATATTAGAAACCTCTTGGTAATAAATTTAATTGCCAAGAGGTTTTTTGTATTTTATGATAATCTAATCGGCGTAGCCGACTTTCTCAACTACAATAATATGAATTCCTGCGCCGTTTATAGCAGAACTTATATTAAGCTTATCATCAACATTTTCTACGCTCACTTGTGCTTGAGGTTCTGTATTCAGCATGTGAACCCAGGCTTCCGGCAGAGGGAAAGCTTCCGGAAACCCCAGATGCGACATATGCGTAAAAATTGAATTGGAATTTGACAATGCATATTTTGCGATAACATATTGACCGGATTCAACAGGAATACTGAAGTCAACGTGGAGTTCATCCTTAAAGGAAGTGAGTATGTCATTTGCTTCGTAGACACCAGCATTACGCATGTAAAGGTGCTGTATGTCGTCATTATAATTTATAACAGCAAGTGTATACGAATCTTTTTCGGGCAAGTCATTTTTTATCACATAGTAATATTTTCCCCAGTAAAGAAGTTTTCCTTTTATATTCTTAAGCAGCTGGTATGCATAAAAAGAAGGCTTGGGTACAAGGCAGGAAGTGATGCAGGATGGGGCTCCTTTTAAAATGCTGGACGGTTCACCCTGATCCCGCAATTTGCATTGCAGTATATTTTCCTTTGAAATAAAATATGTCCGGAATATATGTATCGCTGCGGCTATTGAGTCATACCCTGCCGAAGAACCGCAACATAAACCGTTGTCACATACCGTAGACACTTCATATCCGATGAAATTGAGCCGGTTTGCAATCAGTGCTGTTGTTGTTTCGCTGTCTCCCTGACGGAAAGCAAGAATAACTCTGGAAGCGTTAAGATCATAGAGCAGATTGAAAAGCCGTTCACCCATTATGTGATAATCCTCTTGAGTGATAACAACTTCAAGAAAGTGATGTATATTCATAACAGGTGCCATATGAGGATTCACATCAACGGTGAGATGAAGGCGATTTATGACTGAAGAGCTTTTTTCCTGATCAATTACAGCTGACAGACATCGTCTGATGAGACTGACAGCCTGATTGTCAGAAAGCAGTTCAAGCCGTGCGGGTCTTGCGGCGCTCAGAATGTGTGACATATAAAGTTGTCGGTGTTCCAGTGGCGTATGACCAAACCATTTGCTGAAGAATTTATCGTAATATGAGGTGGTTGAAAAGCCGACATCTCTTGCTATTGCACTGATTTTACGGTTAGTTTCCAGCAGGAGTATTTCCGACATTTCGGCTCTAGCGAAACAGAGCAGCTCCTGAAAGTTTATACCCATGTAATCACGGATAAGATGGGAGAGGTAAAAGGTACTTAAGTGTTCTCTTTCTGCCAGGTCTTCCAGAGTGATTTTGCTTGCGTGATTCGCGTATACATAGTTTATTATTCGGCTAATCCGCTCGACTATTACAGGATTGTCATTTCTGAAATTCACTACAACCTGATCTTCGAAAGCAAACAAGTTATAGTGCTTGTTCAAGTATTTTATTACTTCAATCATCTGATCTATACAGGTGCTTTTATAATTAAAGCTTCTACTTGAATAATCCAGAACACTGTGAAGAATAATTTTATTGAGAGTATCACGTTTAAGATATTTATAATTATTTACAAATGTCATGAAACATGACTTGTGCAAAGTCGGAAAA
>JAYFPL010000213.1:0-18362 GCA_034927775.1 Anaerovorax sp.
TTAATCGATCGGATTGAAAGCAAAAATGCGAATGTACTATTTGCAATACCACCAACATCAAGTAAAAACCGTGACCAATTTATTCATAAACTTTTTATGAAAAACGGAAAAAGTAAAGTTGATGTATTGATTACGGTGTTAGGTTTTAATTTTTTTAGTACTGCCGAAAAAAGTGTTGATTTATTTAAAGAATTGGGAGTACCGGTAATAGCGCCTACACAAACAGACAGTTTGGAAGCATGGGAAAAGGACAAATATGGAAATCAGGTTAGCTTAACAACACAAGTGGCTTTGCCGGAATTAGATGGTAGAATAGAGCCTATTTTTTTAGGTGGAATCAAAGAGGTAGAAGATGAGGATGGCAATCTGATTGAAAAGAGAATGCCGCTCGATTATAATACAGATCGCCTAGCTGGCAGAGCACTTGCTTGGGCAAAAATAAAGAATGCAGAAAATGCAAATAAAAAAGTCGCACTTATTTATTATAATCATGATGGTGGAAAGGATGGAATTAAGGCTTCATATTTAAATGTTGTTGAAAGTGCATCGAATGTACTGACAAGATTAAAAGACGAAGGTTATACAATTGGCAGTGATGTGGACTTAACGGCGGCAGGGTTAAAGGAAATTACTGATCAAACGGGCAGAAATATTGGCAGTTGGGCACCTGGTTGTTTGGATACCTTAGTGCAAGAAGGTGCTATGAAAATATCTTTAGAAGATTATTTAATTTGGTATAATAATTTACCGGTTCAAATGAGAGAAGAGGTCGAAAAGCAATGGGGGCCGGCTCCCGGAAATGTAATGGTTCATAATGGGGAGATTGTAATTCCCGGAACTCAAATGGGGAATGTATTTTTCGGACCTCAGCCAATGAGAGGATGGGGTGATGATCCAGATTCTATCGCCCATTCTGCGACATTACCTCCAACGCATCAATATTTAGCCTTTTACTTCTGGTTACAAAATGATTTTAATGCAGATGCAGTTATTCATTTAGGTACTCATGGAACGTTGGAGTGGCTTCCGGGAAGAAGCATCGGACAAGGAGAGGATGATTATCCGGATCAATTAATTGGTAATATGGTTAATATTTATCCTTATATTGTAAATAATCCGGGAGAAGCAGTTCAGGCAAAAAGAAGAAGTTATGGTGTGACAATTGGTCATATGATTCCACCTATGCTTCAAGCAGGACTCTATGGAGATTTACAAGAACTTCAGACGTTAATGATTGATTACCGCACATTGGTAAATGATGGTTTGACGGATCAGGCAAATGTAAAAAAAGACCTTATTTTAAAAAAGGTAGATGAATTAGGTTATACGGAACAATATGGAGATGCTTTAAAAGCAGATTTTAATAAAGCGGTAGAAGAATTGCATCATGAGCTCGAAGAGCTTGCAGAAGAATTAATGCCTTACGGTCTGCATACATTAGGAACACCAATGTCTGGAACCATTTTAGATCAAATGGTCGATTCCATTGTTAATTATGATCTAGTAAATCGCGAAGTGGAAAGAGACAGTATTCGAGCAAACCTATTGGCAGTTCCATCAGAATTGGATGCTATTATTGCGGCATTAAACGGCAGCTACATTGAGCCAGGTCCTGCCAGAGATCCGATTCGAGTGCCGGAGGCAATGCCAACAGGTCGAAATTTAATTCCATTTGATCCAAGACAGGTTCCGGATCGGGCAGCATGGGAAACAGGTAAAAAAGCAGCAGATGCATTACTTGAAGCTTATAAAAATGAAAAAGGAGAATATCCTGATTCCGTAGGTGTCGTACTATGGGCAATCGAAACCATGAGAACAAGAGGGGAATCCGTTGCGGTTATTATGAGACTTATCGGAGTAGAACCGGTCTACGGTAAAGGAGATAAGGTAACGGAAGTAAAGATAACACCGATTGAAGAACTCAAACGACCAAGAGTTGATGTTTTGGTTACTATCTCAGGTTTATTCAGAGATACATTTGGTACAACCATTGATGTTTTGGATGATGCTTTTCGACAAGTCGCAGCTCTTGATGAAAGTAATGAACAAAATAAAGTACGCAAAAATTATCTTGCATTAAAAGATAAGCTGCAAAATAGTGGTATGGAAGAATCAGAAGCGGAAACATTGGCAGCTTCAAGAATTTATGGATCAGCACCGGGAACTTATGGTACGGGAGTATCTGACTTAACAGAAACAACAAGTGCCTGGGAAAAGCAAGATGATCTTATTGATGCCTACATGAATCGTATGTCCTATATCTACGGAAAAGGTATCTTTGGAAAGCAGGCTACAGAAAGCTTTATAGAAAATCTGAAGAATGTTTCTACTATTACACAAGTAAGAGATTCTGTTTGGGGAACTTTAGACAATGATGACGTTGCCCAATATCTAGGTGGATTAAAGCTTGCGGCAGAAAAATATTCAGGTAATGATGTATTAACTTATATTATCAACACACGTGCAAATGGAGATCCAAATGTACAGACCTTAGCAGAATTTATTCGTAATGAAATGAGATCACGAGTGCTCAATCCAAAATGGATTGAAGGTATGCTGAAAGATGGTTATGCAGGTGCTGCAGAAATCGGTGATCATATTAAAAATATGTTTTTAATGGATGCAACTACGGATGGAATTGATGATTGGTCTTGGCAGAAGATTGCAGAGACGTATATTTTTGATGATGAGATTAGAGCACAGTTAGATCCTTACATTGTACAATCAATCATTGGATGGAACATGGAAGCAGCGAGAAGAGATATGTGGAAAACAGATAAGGCGACTCTTGAAAAACTTGCAGATACTTATGTGCAGACTATGGTACAAAATGGTGTTGTTTGCTGTCATCATACGTGTGGTAATATTGTATTAAATGAATGGGTTGCTGAATATTCTACTTTGGATAAGGATACTTTAAAGCAGTTTGATGAAATATTAACAGAAGCAACAAATAAAGACGTAAATATTAAAGTAGAGGAATCATCAAAACCAAAGCCAAAGAATGATTCAAAAGAAACAACGAAGCCGATATCACCAGAAGTTCCAAAGGAGACACCGGACACAACAGAACCGGAATCGAATAAAACTCCGCAGGTTGAAACACAGGTACCAAATACACCAACTGTTGATGAAAATGAAAAGGTACAGTCATTAGAATCAAATCAACCGGCGGCAGGACAAGAACAAAAGGATAGTGAGCTTGTTGCAGCAAGTTCTTCTGGTGCTGGAAAGCAGCCGGAAGCAAAACCGGAAGATGGGGAAGAAGCACAAGAAACTGCAGTCAAGGCCTATGAAATTACTGAAAAAGAAAATGCTCAAAATGATGTAGGGAAAAAGGCAGTTGCTGCCGGAGCAATTGTAATGTCTATTACAATAGTAGGCGTGTTCTTAAAAGGTTATTTGGCGAAAAGAAGATAATTCTAATAATTAGTAATTAAGGGGTTAGATACATAATCTAACCTCTTTTATTTTACAACTTCTATATTATATTCTTCCGATAAGACTACTTCTTTTATGAAAAGGTCTACGAGATTTGGATCAAATTGTTTACCTCTATTTAGTTTAAGTTCATTAATTGCATATTGTCTTGATTTGGCAATACGATAGCTTCGATCACTGGTAATTGCGTCATAGGTATCGGCAATACTAATCATACGAGATTGTAAAGGAATTTCTTCACCTCTCAAGCCTGTTGGATATCCTTTACCATCCCATCTCTCATGGTGGTATAATACGTAATCTGCTATTTCGCCCATATCATTAATGGCACTTAATATTCGATAACCAACCTCAGAATGTCGCTTCATTTCTAAGTACTCTTCTTCTGATAATATGTTTAAACTATTTAATATGTCTTCATTTATGGCTATTTTTCCGATATCATGCAATAGTCCCGCTGTTTTTACTTCTTCGAGCTGCTGATCAGGAAAATTCAAGGCATTAGCAAGACGTCTGCATAAATCAGAGACTCGTTTGGAGTGCTGCTCTTCTCTTTTGTTTTTTTCATGCAAAGTATTAAGAATGGCACCGATTGTTTTGCCTCTTACGCTTGGACTGTCAAATAATTTCTTTTTATACATATTGTCTTCTGCGCGGTTAAAAACTTCTTGAATATCTTCATCGTCATTTTTTTTCATGTCCCAGCCAAAGGAAATGGATATATTTATAGAACCGATTTTTTCTTTTTTACTGATTTCTTTGATGGTTGCAATAAGATTTTCAGCACGTGAATGGGAACTTTTTGGAATAAGGATTACAAATTCATCGCCACCAATTCGTGATATAATTTCATTTGCTTCACATGCTTCTTTTAATACTTCTGCTACTTTAATTAAGAGCTTATCGCCCATCAGATGTCCAAAGGAATCATTAATCAATTTAAGCCCATTCACATCGCCTATAATAATGCAAAGAGGAAGATTACTTTTTATATCGAGACGTTTAAGCTCCTCTTCAAAAAATCTTCGATTGTATAGTCCTGTCATATGATCGTGATAACTTAAATATTTAATTTTTTCTATTTTCTCTGCACGCTCTTTTGTTTTCTGATTTACGAGATGTTTTAAGATAGAACTTAAGATAAGAAGCCCTAATACAATCCATAAAAACAGCAAGAATACCCAAAGATTTTCTTTAATGTAGGTAATAAAGTCTTTTTTTTCATAAACTCCAAGCCATTTATCATAAATTTCTTGGTATTCTCCGGTGGCTTTTATAATTTGCATGCCACCATTTAAGATAAGCAAGAGATTTTCATTTTCTTTTTTTACTGCCATGCAGTAATCATTTGGATTTAGTATAATTCCTTGCTCTTTTATGTTTTTAAAAGAATTTTTACGGATGCTATAGATACCTGGTAATTTTAAGATTCCAGCATAATCATAAGTTCCATTCTCAATAAGTGTAAGTGCTTCGGCTACAGTAGGAACTTCAATAAGTGTAATATTCATATTTTGGTTTAATAAAAATTCTGCGATGATATCTCCTTTTTGTACGACGATTTTTTTATCTCTTAAATCTTCAATTCCATCAATAACAATCTCTTTTCTAGTAAATATGTCACCATTTGTAATACTATGCTTTGCCGAGAAGCTATAAATGTTCTCTCTTTCTTCAGAGTAAAACATACCTGAGATAGCATCTATTTCACCCTGTTCTAATGCACTTCTGATTTTACTCCATTCATCAAGTCTGATTTCAACATCATAACCCATAGCGGCACCTGCAGCTTTAGCAAGTTCTACATTAAATCCCGTTGGTCTTCCCTTTTCATCAAGATAACTATATGGAGGGTAATTGATGTCATCACCGATAATAATTTTCATAGTATTATCGGCAAAAGAATACTCAGGCATAACAAAGCCCGATATAAAAATAATTATAATGATAGACAAAAGTATTAATTGAAGATTTTTCTTTAATTTCATAAGCTGCTCCCATAATTTTATAATCTAAAAATTATTTTGGTGCGATTGTCTAGACATATTATAGCATAATATGTTAATTTTAAATTGATTATATTATATATTTGGAGTATAAAAAAGGGATACTATTTTTTTTGTTTAAAACTGTATCGTGACCATAATTTAAAGTAATGGAAAAAGAAACCAAACCTGTAGTATACTATATAAATGAATGAAAACATAGATGATATTAAGGAGGCAATGGGTAAAGAAAATGAAACTGATTGAATCAAAAATAAAATATGTATTAGTATTGCTAGCCTTTCTGTTTATGGGGATAGGTATTTTAAGAGAAGAACATTTTATAGTATTACAAAAGGCAGTGAAGATTTGTCTTGAGTGTATTGGGGTTGGATGATGAAAATGAGAAATAGCTGGAAAAGATCAATAATTCAAACGATGGCTGCAATATTATGCAATGCAAATTTTAAAGGATTTACAGAAAGTAAAATTTATACAGGAAAGTCTAAAATGATGTGTGTGCCTGGATTAAATTGTTATTCATGCCCAGGAGCGGTTGGTTCTTGTCCTATTGGTGCTGTACAAGCAGTTTTAGGGGGGAGGGATTACAGTTTCGCTTATTATGTAGTTGGGATACTCTTATTCTTCGGTGTTGTTTTTGGTAGATTAATCTGTGGATTTTTATGTCCGTTTGGATTTATACAAGATTTGTTGTTTAAGATAGGAATACCTAAAATTAAGGTGCCCAAAAGGCTGGATAAAGCCTTACGTTTCGTAAAATATGGGATGCTGCTAATCCCAGTATTTTTATTACCGATTTTTTTAACCAATCAATTTGGAATGGCCTCACCTTATTTTTGTCAATGGATTTGTCCTGTTGGAACGCTTGAGGGTGGAATTCCTTTAATCACATATCATGAAAGTTTAAGACAAATGATAGGGTTTCTTTTTCACTGGAAAGTAACTTTACTTGTATTAACGATTATTTTATCGATATTGATTTATCGGCCATTTTGCAAATACTTTTGCCCACTGGGTGCATTTTATTCTTTGCTCAATCGATTTAGCTTTTATCAAATGCAAGTGGATAGAACGAAATGTAATAAATGTAGGGATTGTGAGCGAGCTTGTAAAATGAACGTGGAAATTATAAAAAATATAAATTCTCTGGAATGTATTCGATGTGGAGAGTGTAAGGATGCATGCAATAAAGGAGCCATTTATTCCGGATTTTTACATATTAGAAAGAAAAATAAATATTAAAATTATGCAAATAATTAAATTGGTACATGATTTAGAATACATGTACCAATTCATTATTTAGGGAGAAGTATTATTTTTCGTTAAAGTCAACCCAATCTTTTGCTTCTTGAACATCGTCTTCTGATGGAATGGCCTCATTGGATCCGGGTTCTCTTTGGTAATCATCTGCAAGAGGAAATGTTTTAAATTTTTCCATTTTTTTAATCTCCTTTTCCTTTTGAATGTTATGTAGTATTTCCAAATGTGGTTTAGTCTATACGAATTTAAAGTTTTAAATATCGATTAGGGAACTCTGCAAAATATTTAAAAGTTAATGGATGAAGAAGATTTATTTATAGAATATGTTCAAGTTTGACAAAGCGATAAAGAAATAGTAAGTTTAAATTATAGTAGCATAATTGCTATCTAAAATAGTAAATTTTGAGAACTAGTTAATTATAAAAAGTAAAGTAATTAATTTATAATAAATAAAAAAGAAATTAAAGAAACCGAAAAGGAAAAAGGAAGAGAAAAAATGAAATTAGAGATTATTAAAGGAGATATCACAAAACAGAAGGTAGATGCCATTGTAAATGCAGCAAATTGTTCTCTATTGGGAGGTGGAGGCGTAGATGGAGCGATTCATCGTGCCGCGGGGAAAAAGCTATTGGAAGAATGTAAAATGCTTCATGGTTGTGAAACCGGAAAAGCTAAAATTACAAAGGGCTATGATCTTCCTGCAAGTTACGTGATTCATACTCCTGGACCTATTTATAGAGGGGGAGGACAGCGAGAAGCGGAGCTTTTGGAAAGCTGTTATCAAGCTTGCATCCGATTAGCGGAACAGTATCACTGTAAGAGTGTTGCTTTCCCATCTATTAGTACTGGAGTTTACGCCTATCCGCTTGAAGAAGCTGCTAAAATTGCAGTTCAGACCATTATGAAAACAGCCGGAGAGAGTCAAATTATTGAACAAATAATTATGGTTTGCTTTAGTGATAAGGTAAAGCAAGCTTATGACGAGGCTTTGCTTTTTTATAAAGAAATGCAAGAAGATTAAAAAATTTAAAAAAATAGTTGAAAAACAATAGAAAATGTGATATTTTATTGTACGTTGATGCTAGAAATTTTATTATTTGGCATCTCGATTCTCTGGAGAGTCTCGTAAGGGCGCCGAAGGTGTACGGCAGATTGAAAACCACGTCTGCTTATCTCTCAGGCAAAAGGACAGAGTGAATTAGTCAATAAAACTATTCTATCTAATGTCTTTTCTCTGGAAAGTCGAACAATTTTGTTTCGGCTTTTTTTTTGTTGTTTTGCATTCAATGAATGCAAAAATTATCTAGTAAGAGAGGAATGATAACATGTTTGAACAAATGAATGAGGCCATTAAGTGGTTTGATGGCATTGTATGGGGAGTACCGCTCATTGTACTAATTTTAGCGGTAGGTATTTATCTAACAATTCGGTTAGGTCTTTTGCAGATTGTTCATCTGCCCAAAGCACTCAAGTTTATGGTAAAAAATGAAGAAGGCGGAACTGGAGAAGTAACCAGTTTTGGTGCATTATGTACCGCCTTGTCTGCTACGATTGGTACCGGAAACATCGTAGGAGTTGCAACGGCTTTGGTAGAAGGCGGGCCGGGAGCTCTTTTCTGGATGTGGCTGGCTGCTTTTTTTGGTATGGCAACAAAATATTCTGAAGGGTTACTTGCCATTAAATACCGAAAAATTGATCAGGATGGGCATGTCTTAGGAGGTCCGTTTTATTACATTGAAAATGGAATGGGTATGCAGTGGAAATGGTTGGCAAAGATGTTTGCTTTCTTTGGAGCAGGTGTTGGATTACTTGGAATTGGTACCTTCACGCAAGTAAATGGAATTGCATCAGCTGTCAATAATTTCTTTGACCCTAATAATGATTGGACAATGGTTCTGCTTGGTCGGGAATATTCTTGGACGGTACTGATTGCAGGTATCATATTAACGCTTTGCGTTGGTTTGGTTGTTATTGGAGGAATCAAAAGAATTGCAAGTGTTTCTCAAATAATTGTACCATTTATGGCAGTCATTTATGTTTTTGTTTGCATTATGATATTAATCTTTAACTATAAAGCAATTCCTGCAGCGTTTGCAGAAATTATTAATGGGGCCTTTGGCTTAAAAGCAATGACCGGAGGCGCAATGGGAGCAATGATTGTTGCAATGCAAAAAGGTATTGCAAGAGGTATTTTCTCCAATGAGGCAGGGCTCGGAAGTGCGCCAATTGCAGCTGCTGCAGCTCAGACAAAGAATCCGGTAAGACAGGGGCTGGTTTCTATGACAGGTACATTTATTGATACCATTATCGTATGTACTATGACAGGACTTTGTATTGTGGTTACTGGTACATGGGATATTGGATTAAAGGGCGTTTCCGTTACGACGAAAGCATTTCAGAACGGACTGCCATTTAATCCGCAAGTTGCTTCGTTCTTATTGATGGCATGTCTTGTTTTCTTTGCATTTACTACGATTTTAGGCTGGAATTATTATGGAGAACGTTGCCTAGAGTATCTATCGGATGGAAGCAAAAAAATGGTAATGTCATATCGTTGGCTTTACATATTGGCAATCTTTATAGGTCCATTTATGACAATTGAAGCCGTGTGGAATATAGCTGATATTTTCAATGGTTTGATGGCATTCCCAAATCTCATTGCTATTATTGCGCTTAGTGGTGTTGTAGTCAGTGAGACGAAAAAGTATATGAAGGAATTATAAAGGATCCTAAAAATTTACTATATTAAAATGCGGCAGTATGGGTAAAAGCTCTGTAACCCAGCTGCCGCATTTTGTTTTTTTACAGAAATTATGTTTCGTTGTATTGACAAAAACTAAATAGAAGGATAGAATAGTAAATCGATTTATAATAAACTGGTTTACTATTTTGCTATTTGCAGAATAAAGGATAATGATAGGAAAAAGAACGGAGGTTATTATGGAACTTTGGAAAAGAGCGTTAGAACTTGATTGGAAAATGCATGGTCTTCGCATGAAGTGGGGATATAAAATGATGAAAAGTGAAGGGCTTCATCCCAAACAGCCTTGTATATTGACTACGATTCAGAGATTAGGGAGCTGCAGCCAGCGAGAATTAGCAAAAAAAATGCATTGCAGTCCTGCATCTATAGGTGTTTCAATAAAACGTTTAGAAAAGGCAGGTTTTGTAAAGAAGGAAGCCAATGAACTGGATTCTAGATCGAGTCGGGTACAATTAACAGAAAAGGGAGAAATTACAGCCGCGAAAAGCATGGAAATGATTGAAACACTTACAAAGGAAATGCTTCGGGATTTCACAACGGAAGAATTAGAACTATATAATCATTTTCTAGAGAAAATATGTAAGAACTTAGAAAAAAAGCAAGAGAATTATTTTGAATCATAAGGGGGAATGAGATTTGAATCAACTGAGAGATTGTTTTAAACCATATAAAAAATATTTAATTTTTGCTGTTCTTTTTATGCTGATAGATGTCATTGCAGAAATTATGCAGCCTTTACTTATGGCACGTATTGTAGGAAAAGGAATTGAATCGGGAAATGTAGGCTATATTCTGTCGATAGGATTTCTTATGATTCTTTTGGCGTTGATATCGATTGCAGGTGGAATTGGAAACTCAAAATATGCAGCAAAAACTGGAGTAGGCTTTGCCACGCAATTACGTTACATTCTTTTTAAAAAGGTACAGAGTTTTTCTTTTAAAAATATTGATACTTTTTCTACAGCTTCCCTTAGCACAAGATTAACAAATGATGTGAACTTATTACAAAATACCGTTGTTACAGGAATGCGTATTTTAATACGTGCTCCTCTTATGCTTATCTTTTCAATTATTATGGCGATTCGTCTGAGCATATCTCTTTCGGTAGTGTTAGCTGTAATCGTACCGATACTGTTGATATTTGTCATTGGTATGGTTCGTCATGCTATGCCAATGTTTCAGCTTATGCAAAATCGTGTTGATATACTAAATCGTAATGTTCAAGAAAATGTAACCAATGTTAGAGTTGTAAAATCGTTTGTTCGACAAGACTACGAGAAGGAAAAATTTCGCTCTGCAAACATGGATCTTATGAATACATCTTTGCGTGCGATGAATTTAGTAATAATAAGTATGCCGATGATGATGCTACTAATGAATACTTCGATTGTTTCTATTGTATGGATTGGGGGGAAACGCATCATTAATGGGTATATGGATGTGGCTACAATGTCGGCATTTATTAATTACATTATGATGATTCTTATGTCATTGATTATGATTTCAATGATGTTTATTTTGTTTACAAGAGCTAGTGCCTCATATAAACGAATTCGTGAAGTTTTGGATACAGAGGTAGATTTGACTGATTATGATGGTAAGGGACTGACTGATGATTTAAAGGAAGAACCGAATATAAAAATGAAAGGAAGCGTTATTTTTGATCATGTATCCTTTTCCTATGACGTGCATAGCAGCGGAGAGGAAATTTTGTCGGACATTAATTTTTCGGCAGAACCAGGAGAGGTAGTAGCAATCATTGGGAGCACGGGAGCAGGAAAGAGTTCCTTTGTTCAATTGATTCCAAGATTATATGATGTAACTGCCGGACGGGTGCTGATTGATGGAAAAGATGTCAGGGAATATGATCTTCGTACCTTAAGAAGTCAAATCGGAATGGTACTTCAAAAAAATACCTTATTTTCAGGCACAATACGAGATAATTTAAAATGGGGAGATCCAAATGCTACAGAGGACGAAGTGATTCTTGCTGCTCAAAATGCCCAGGCTCATGAATTTATTATGGGATTTCCGAATGGCTATGATACTTGGATTGAACAAGGTGGTGTCAATGTATCCGGTGGACAGAAACAGCGTTTATGCATTGCAAGAGCTATGTTAAAAAAACCTGCTGTCTTAATATTAGATGATAGTACCAGTGCGGTTGATACTGCAACGGAAGCAAAGATTCGACAGTCGTTTCGTGAATCATTAAAGGGTACAACGACTTTTCTGATTGCGCAGCGCATTAGTTCTGTACAGAATGCAGATAAAATAATTGTATTGGATGATGGTAGAATTGTTGATGTTGGAACACATGAGCAGTTGATGACCAGTTGTCAAGCTTATCAAGAAATATATGAGTCACAAACGGGAAAGGAGGCGACCGCATAATGGCAGTTGGAGGCGGAAAACATGGGGCAAATCGTGCGTTAATTAAGCAAAAACCCCAAGATACAAAAAAAACAATTTTACATTTATGGAGCTATTTAAAAAAAAGGAAAGTACTTTTATTGATTGCATTTCTTATGGTACTGATTAATATTGGAGCATCACTTACAGCAACCAATTATCTTCAACCGATTATTGATAATTTCCTGCAGCCTGTATCAACAAATTTGTCTATTCAAGAACGTTTTCTTGGATTAATTCATGGTGTTTTTGTTTTAGCTGCTATCTATATCGTATCAATAATAGCTGCTTATGCACAAAGTCGTATTATGGTAGGAATATCACAAAAAACCATAAAAGATATCCGTGAGGACCTGTTTAATTATTTGCAAGGTCTTCCTATTCCGTATTTTGATGCGCATACCAACGGAGAACTGATGAGTCGTTTTACAAACGATGTAGATACATTAAATGATGCAATGCAAAACAGTTTGACCACGTTTTTTTCCAGTACAATTACGCTTACTGGGATATTAGGATTAATGTTGTATAAAAGCTGGGTTTTAACGTTACTCACTTTATTAATTGCACCAATATTACTTTTTACAACAAGCCGAGTAATGAAAGCTAGCAGTAAATACTTTAAAGCACAACAAGAAAGTCTAGGTGAAGTAAATGGTTATATTGAAGAAATTATGGTTGGTCAAAAAGTAGTTAAAACTTTTTGTTATGAAGATATTGCAATGAATGAATTCAGTAAAAGAAATAAAAAACTTCAAGAGGTTGCAACCATAGCACAAGGATATGCTGGTATGATGATGCCTCTTGCAAGAAACATTAATAGTGCAAATTATGCAATGGTAGCTACCATTGGTGGACTTTTGACTATATTCGGGAGCATGACAGTAGGGAGTCTTGTAGTTTTTCTGCAGCTAGTACAATCATTTGGTCGGCCGATTAATGAAGCCTCTACGCAGTATCACGCTGTTGTAACAGCCATTGCCGGTGCAGAACGAATTTTTCAGGTAATGGCAGAAAAACCAGAAGCGCAAAGTAAGGACGATGGTTATGCCTTAGTATGTGAAGAAAAAAATCAATATGTTTGGAAAAAGGGAGAGCATAAGGTTCCGGTAAAAGGGGATGTTCGTTTTTCAGATGTAACTTTTGGATATAATAAAGAAAAAACAATATTAAAAGACATTTCTCTTTATGCGAAGCCTGGTCAGAAAATAGCATTTGTAGGGTCTACCGGAGCAGGAAAAACGACAATGATTAATTTATTGACTCGGTTTTATGATATTGAGAAAGGAACTATTACAATAGATGGAATACCAATTCATTTAATTCCCAAAAATGAATTGCGCAAGGCAATGGCTGTCGTTTTACAGGATACGCATCTATTTACAGGAACTGTAAGAGAAAATATTCGTTATGGAAGACCGGATGCAACTGATGAAGAAGTCTACCAAGCCGCAGAACTTGCAAGTGCACATTCCTTTATTCGTAGATTACCCAATGGTTACGATACAATGATTGAAGGAGATGGCGCAAATCTCAGTCAGGGTCAGCGTCAGCTTCTGAACATTGCAAGAGCAGCAATTGCCGATGCACCGATTTTAGTTTTGGATGAAGCGACAAGCTCTGTAGATACTCGAACAGAGCGACACATTGAAAGGGGACTGGATCGTTTGATGGAGAATCGTACTACCTTTATTATTGCGCATCGTCTTTCGACTGTCCGTAATTCCAATGCGATTATGGTTATGGAGCAAGGGGAGATTGTGGAACGTGGTACGCATGAAGATTTACTTGCATTGGAAGGAAGATATTATCAGTTATATACAGGTGCTTTAGAATTAGATTAAAAAAATAAAAGTATATTTTTGGTAGGATTTTCTTGTCGGTAAATATATGATAGAATAAGAGCGATTGGTAAGGCTATAAATTGGGCTGTTTTTTACACAGCTTTAACAGAATTCAAACAATAGAGTGTTATAATTAGGGGGAAATTGGAAAGGAGACTGCATTATGAGGAAGACAAAGATTATTTGTACGATTGGACCTGCAAGTGATAATAAAAAAACAATGCGTCAATTGATGCTTGCTGGTATGAATGTGGCAAGATTAAACTTTTCACATGGGGATTATAAAGAACAGCAAGAGAAAATTGATTTAATCAAGCAAGTTCGAGAAGAATTAAATTTGCCTGTGGCTATTTTATTAGATACAAAAGGACCGGAAATCCGTACTGGAAAGTTCTCCGCACCTGAGATTGCTTTAGAGGAAGGACAAAAATTTACATTAACGACACGAGAGATGGAGGGAAACCAAGAAATTTGCAGTGTCAGTTACAAACGTTTGCCAAAGGATGTGAAGCCGGGAGATATCATCTTAGTTGATGATGGTCTTATTGGGTTACAGGTTGAGCAGATTAAAGAGGAAGAAGTCCATTGTGTTGTTCGCAATGCAGGTATTGTGAAAGATAATAAGGGAATCAATATACCGGGTGTAAAAATTCATTTACCACCGATTACAGAGAAAGATCGGGAAGACATTCGATTTGGTATCAAAAATGATATTGATTATATTGCAGCTTCTTTTATTCGAAAAGCTTCGGATGTGCAGTCGATTCGTGATATTTTATTAGAGAACAATGCAGAGGATATTAAAATCATTGCTAAGATAGAAAATAAGGAAGGCGTAGATAATGTACATGAAATCATTGCGAATGCCGATGGAATTATGGTTGCCCGAGGAGATTTGGGGGTAGAAATTCCGGAGGAACAAGTTCCGATTATTCAAAAAAAGATCATTCGTCAGTGTAATTTTGAAGGCAGCATTGTTGTAACAGCAACTCAAATGCTAGATTCTATGGTTCGTAATCCTCGTCCGACAAGAGCTGAGGTAACGGATGTTGCAAATGCGATATTGGATGGGACGGATGCAATTATGCTGTCAGCAGAAACCGCTTCAGGGAAGTATCCGATTGAATCAGTAGAAACTATGGTCCGTATTGCAGAAGAAGCAGAAAAGACGTTAGATTATGAAGAAATTTTACATGAAAGAAGATTAATGCGGGATTATAGTATTACAAATGCGATTGGCCATGCGACTTGTACCAGTGCACATGGATTGGGAGCAAGTGCAATATTGACACCGACAACATCAGGTTATACTGCATTTGTAGTGGCGAAGTTTCGTCCGGAAGCACCTATATTAGCATTTGCTAGAAATGAAAAAATTGCAAGACGGCTTGCTCTTTGCTGGGGAGCGGAACCTTTGATTCTTTCACCGGTGGAAAGCGAAAACGTTATGTTTGATCTTGCTATAAAGATGGCAAGTGAAAAAGGTTACATCCACGAAGGGGACACGGTTATTTTTACAGCCGGCATTCCAATGCTCCAGGGTGGCAATACCAATATGATGAGAATTCACGTAGTTGGCAAGGAAATATAGGAAAACATAGTGTGGAGGTAAGAATGCAGTATCGGGAAGAAGAGTTTACAGCACGTATGCAATATGACATTCAGAAATGCTATCGCCGTGCACGAAGTCGGATGTGCAGTGAGATTGAAGATGGGGAAAGAAAAAAGATTTTTCATTATACTTCTGCTGAGGGATTTTATAATATTATTCGTAATAAGCAATTTTTTTTAACGGATGTTGCTTTTTTAAATGACAGTACAGAAATGGCTAATATTATCACTGTTTTTCAAATGACAATCAAAACATTGCGCTCTTCTTTGGAAGCAGATTTTTACCAGTGTTTAATCGATTTATTAGAACGAGATGACTTTGATTATTTGTTTTTTGGAAGTGAGGAACCGGATTCTCAAAGATATTTTGTTTTAGCTTGTTCTTATGAAAAAGATTCACTAAATTTATGGAATTATTATACAAAAGGAAATGAAAACGATGGTGGTTATAATATAACATTTGATAAACAGGAATTGGTTGATTCTTTTGAAGCCTGTAATCGGAGATTTTATGGAGATGATATGAGCTTGTCTTTTGGTCGTATTGTATATGATGAAAAAACTAAAATTTATATCATTTCCTCTTTTTTATTCGATTTGAATGAAGCATGGAAAATGGCAAAGAAACAGGATGAGAGAGATACACTTGAGAAAGAAAGTCAAAAGAAATTACTTCTTGGTGCAATTAAAGCTGCGATTCGTTGGCTGAGTATTTTCTTTAAACATGAGTGTTTTGCGATAGAACGAGAATATCGTATTATTTTAGCTTTGCCAAACAGTAAACTCACAAAATATTGTTCATGTAGAGAACCTGGTGTGGAGCGGCTCTATAAAATTCGATTTACAAATAATATGTTTACTCCATATGTTAAACTTGGTTTTCAACCGTCCGGGGTAAAAGGTGTTTGCATGAGTCCTCTTTGTGAAAAATATGTAACAGAATATCGTTTACGTGAGGAGTTTACCAATACCGATAATGGAATGGAAATGAGAGATGTATTGCAATATGGGGTTCATGAATTTCTTCGTATTCATGGATATGATTTAAAATACAGTCAGATTCAGCGTTCTGAGATTCCTTTGCGCTTTTAAAATCTCTCTGTTTCTTTGTTATAATTTGTGATAGAATGAGGGAAAGAGGTGAGTACAATGTATGAAGAAATTACAAAAGCAGCTCACGATGCAGTATGTGAGTTGTTAGAAATTGCAAAACTATCGGAAAAAGATATTTTCGTAGTAGGTTGTTCCTCAAGTGAAGTTGGTGGTCACAAGATTGGTTCTGATTCCAGTGTTGATATTGCTAAGGCTGTATTTGAAGGAATTTATCCGGTACTAAAGGAAAAAAATATTTTTTTGGCAACACAATGCTGTGAGCACTTAAATAGAGCCTTAATTATAGAACGTGAAGCTGCTGAAAAATACAATTTAGAAATAGTTAATGTAATACCACAGCCAAAAGCAGGCGGTTCTTTTTCAACCACTGCATATAAAACATTTTCAAATCCAGTTGCTGTAGAAGAATTGCACTGTGCAAAAGCTGGTATGGATATTGGGGATACCCTGATTGGTATGCATTTAAAAAAGGTTGCAGTTCCGGTAAGACTTAGCGTAAAGAAGATTGGAGAAGCGCATTTGGTTTGTGCCCGCACTCGCTTAAAGTTTGTTGGTGGAGAACGTGCACACTATGACGATGCCTTGAAATGAAATTGCTTTGTTTAAAAGATTAAGAAAAGAACCTCCTGCTTGGTGTAAAGAAATACATCGACAGGAGGTTTTATTATGGCAGAAGGAAATGAACATCCTTGGATGATGCATTCGAGGAATTATTGCAGACAGAATTGTATTTTTCTGTAATTTGTTTTAAAAGAAGGATGCTTTCCGATTTAATCATATCGTTTGCATAAATTCCCTTACCGGCATAATCAATTGCTTTCTGAGAAAGGTGTGCAGCCTCTAGATAATGATCAGATTCCAGCATCTGCTTTGAAAGATTCCGATAGGCGTAAGAAAGCAGAGCAAAGAACTCATCCGAAAACTCTGGGGGATAACTTTCTTCCATTTCAATGATTTTCTCATTCTCGCCGTCTGAAAGGTATCTCTTTGCTGCAACAAGCTGAGACAGTGCGCCTTCAGTTGGGCTTGGCATAAGCTCATTAAGCGGTACTTCAAGGACAGCTGAAAGATATGCCAATGTTTTTATGGATGGTGTAGCACTTCCGTTTTCGATTTGACTTAACATATTCCGCGTAATAAAATCACCGACAAGCTCGCTTTGAGTCATCTTTTTGGCAATTCTAGCTTCTTTAATTCTTCTGCCCAATTCAATCGAATTCATACAATCACCTTAAACACGTAAATATAATTTACCTAAATTTTATCAGACTTTAGCTGGAAAATCAATGATTTTTAAAATCATTACAATTTACAGGATTGATGTTGACAGAAATTACAAATAAATATATAATGAGGGTAAATGTGATTTACCTTTGTGAGATTGATTTTCTTTATTCTTCATTTTATTTATGGTAATATATAGAAAAATAAACTATTTTAACAGAGGAATTACAAGAAATGGTAATTGACCAAGGAGGGAACTATATGGTTGAGTGGTGGAACGGACTGGATGAGGTGCTGAAAATTCTATATTGCATTGCAATACCAGCAACTTTAATTTTGGTTATTCAAACGATCCTTTCTCTGGTGGGCGGGTTTGAAGGCGGTGCGGGCATTGATTTCAGCGATACCTCCGGAATTGATTTTGATGGAGGGTCTGATATTAGTGATCTTTCCGATGCATCGGATTTAGGAGGGCACAACTTTTTCGGTGATGGGGGAAATCCTGCAGATTTTTCGATTATGAGTATGTTTACGGTGCAGGGTATCGTAACCTTTCTAACGGTGATGGGATGGACTTCTATTGTAGCGATCGGTTCGGGTACTCCAGCGGCATTCAGCATTATTGTAGGCATTGCACTTGGATTTGTATCAATGTTTGTAGTGGCAAAGCTGATTCATATTTCCGGA
>JAYFPL010000114.1:0-6247 GCA_034927775.1 Anaerovorax sp.
GAAGATTCAAAGTATGATTCAATCTCAGAATTAGATTTACCGCAGCCTGTTGCGGAATTTAATTTTGAACTAAAGTTTGATCCTTTTTTTACAGCGCAAGGAAAGATAATCTCGTTAAATCAAAACTTTGAATTAGATGATCAAAGATTAACAGTTACCACAATGGAGCTTTATCCCACACACATACGATTAAATTTTGCAGATGATAAAAATAATACAGCATGGCTGAAAGCATTAGAATTCTATTTAGTGAATGAAAAGGGAAGACGATTTGAAGCGATTTCCAATGGAATTACGGCTACCGGAAGCATGGATTCCCCAATGATGCAGTCTCATAGACTCGAAAGCCCATTTTTTTCTAAAAGTAAAAATCTTACTTTATATATTACCGGAGTTACATGGCTTGATAAGGATATGGAGAAAATTCGTATTAATCTGAAAGAAAAAATGGCAGAGTCTTTGCCTCAAAACATAATATTTGAACATGCTGAACGTCAACGTAATGATTGGATTGTAGGGTTTTCTTCAAAAAGAATAGAAGAGAATCATTCCTATCAGTTATTTCTAACGAATTATTATGACGAAGAGGGAAAGGAATATTCCTATCATAGTTGGTCATCTGAAACTGGATATTTTGATGAGATAAAAGAAACGTATATAGAGAATCCGGATCGATTTTATTCAGAGTTTTCTTTACAAGACTATTCGTTTGATGTAGTATATCTATCACCGGTATACTCACGTATGGTTCAATTGGATAAACCAATAAAAATAAAGATTAATTTAAATGACGAATTGAAATGAGAAATGGTATAGTAGGAATAAAAGATATAAGGTTTCTAATAGCAATCATTGGAAAGAAAGGATATTGATGAAGAAAATAATCTTAGATGGAATAGAAATAAATATCGAAAAAAAATCAATAAAGCATCTTCATTTATATGTAAAGCCACCACTTGGCGACGTGTTTGTTTCTGCTCCGAAACGTTTGAGTGATGATCAAATTCGAGCCTTCTTGGAATTAAAATTATCTTGGATTAAAAAGCACCAGCAAAAATTTTTAAACAAACCTATGCCTAAGAAGAGAGAATTCGTATCAGGAGAAACCGTTTCTGTATGGGGGCAAAGCTATCAATTAGAGGTAATCTCATCGAATGCTTGTCGCTCCATTTCTTTAGAAGAGAATAAAATGATACTAAGGATACATGAAGGAAGTACATTTGAGCAGCGAGAACGTTTGATAAAGCAATGGTACCGGAAGCAATTACAGGATGCACTTCCTGCTATCATTGAAAAATATGAAGATAGAATGGGTGTTCATGCAGAGGAATGGAAAACGAAAAACATGAAAACTCGTTGGGGAACTTGCAATGTTATTGCAAAACGAATTTGGTTGAATTTAAAACTTGCAAAAAAACATCCGATATGTCTTGAATATGTTATCGTACATGAATTATGTCATTTGCTTGAGCGAAATCATAATGCAAAATTTAAAGGATATATGGATCTCTATTTTCCTGATTGGAAAAAAATAAAAAAAGAATTGAATGCATTAAATGAGCTGCCCCCAATAAATTAAAATTGGAAGCAGCTCTTTTGCTGCTAAAGAAGTTTATTATGAACTGTCTTTTACTTGATTTCAATTTGCAAACGACCTGCGGAAGGTTCTGTTTTCGGTAATACTATTTGCAAAATACCATCCTGTAACTTTGCATCAATATTCTGAACATCAATGTCTTTTAGATAAACAGAACGCTGCATTGAAGTAGTTCTGCGTTCTCTGTGAATGAAATTTTCTTTTTCTTCTTTAATTTCTTCGTTTGATTGTACTGTAATAATCAAGTTGTCATTTTGATAATCTAGTTTGATATCTTCTTTTTTTATCCCTGGCATTTCTGCTTCAATGATAAAGGACGAGTCTTGTTCTTTGACATCTAATTTGAATGTATCGGTTTTTAAATTTCTTGTATTTAAGAAATTATTGTTAAAAAAGTCATCAAACATGTTATAGAAGTCTACAAAATCGCGTCCATCTCTTTTTTGAATTTGATTTCTGTTGAAAGGTGTTAATCCATACATACTGATTCCTCCTTAAAATAATTTGTTTTGTTAGCACTCTATATAGGTGAGTGCTAACTCATACTATTAAAATATACCAATTTATTTTTATTGTCAACACTTTTAAAAAAAATATTTATAAATTTCTTAAAAATAATCTAGCACTCATTCTAAGTAATTTCAAAGCTTTTTCTATTGTAGGTGAATTCGGATAATAGTATAATAAATAAAAATTAGAGTGAGGGGAGAAGGAATTGAATTATATCATTTTTGCACTCATTTCTTTAACAACCTATATATCTGCTCAATTAGTCTTATTTTTAATTTTTAATAAAAATAAAATTCATTTAAAAGGCTTTCTGGGGCTTATTTGTTCTGTATTTCTTTATAATTTGTTTTATTTGTTTGAGATTGTTGCACCTTCTTTAAGCTGGATGAAATTATTTGCTAGTGTACAATACATTGGAATTTTGTCAATACCGGCTTTTTGGGTAATCATGTCACTTCAATATACGAATAAGGAAAAATATATTAATAAACACTTATATACAGCATTGTTTCTATTACCAGCATTTTTAGTTCTTTTAAATATTACAAATGATCAGCATCATTTGTTTTATTTGAATTACTCGGCAGATATCATAAATAATCTTTCGATTGCAGAGATTGAACCGGGTTTGGGTTATCGGATCTCAATGGGATATATTAATGTTTGTTTCTTTATTGGTAATTTCTTTTATCTGCATTTTTATTTAAAAGGCAGTAAGGTTTATAAAAAACGTAGCTTTATTATTTTAGTTACATCGTTTATTCCATGGATTGGGTACTGGATTTATATGTTAAAACTAATACCGATAAATTTTGATTTTGTTCCAATCTTTTTGGCAATCCTTAGTTTACTCTATACGTGTGCTATATTCCGCTCAAATATTTTTGAAACAACAGTAATTGCAAGATCTTTTGTATTTGATAACATTGCTGAATCAATCTTTGTTTTAGATGAAAATAATCAAATCATAGATATGAATCGAAAAGCAGAGGAGACATTTAATATAAAGTCTGTTTTAGTTTTTAGCAAGAACATTGAAGAGGTATTCCAAGATAATCTGCTCGTAAAACAGCTATGCAATGAGGCTGCTGTCAAGTTTGATTGTGAAATGCCAATAAATAATAGCGTACATTATTTTAAGTGTGAAGTAACTCCAATCCATTGCCGTGATAATAAAGGGAAAGTGGTTGTTCTCAGTGAAAATACAGAACAAGTTTTACTGATTAAAAAATTAGAATACTATGGAACTACTGACTTGTTAACTGGAGTTTATAATAGAAATTATTTTTATAAGATTGCAAAGGAAAAGGTTGATTTTAGTAAAGATTCTAAACTTATAAGTATCATTATGATGGATTTGGATCTTTTTAAGGCCGTAAATGATACGTATGGCCATAGTGCCGGAGATTTAGTTTTAAAAAAAGTTATGCGAACTTGCTTGGCAACTTTAGGTCCGGAAGCTTATATTGGACGTTATGGAGGTGAAGAGTTTATTATTTTACTGGAAGGTGTAATGGAAGACAAGACCATGCAAATTGCAGAGGGTTTACGAGTTCAGATTGAAGAATTAAAAATAAATTATAATAATGAACTTATTCATATTACTTCTTCGTTTGGAGTTTATTGTGGAACGAATCATAACTTAGAATTTATGATTCAAGTTGCGGATAAGGCATTGTATGAAGCAAAAAAAACTGGAAGAAATAAGGTAATTTCAGCCAGAGAATTATAAATAACAGTGCTTATTTTAAAAACTGATTTGTTTTTCCCATTTTATATGCTAGCAGTATCATATTTTGCTCCTCTTTTGTAATTTCACGACCATACATTTTTTCAAACTGCATAAAAAGTCTTTCATTATCAATAACCTTTCTTTTTTGACGTTGATGACTCTTAGCTTGATTTGGATCGTAGATGCTTGGCTGCATGGATGGGTTATATATTTTTTTAAACAGCTCCGCGGTATAATAGGCATCATACAGTGCATTATGAAATGGATATATTTTTGATATATGAAAAGATTCCACTGCATCTTCTAGTTTAATTAATTTATTTGCAGGGCGTTTTAAATACATGGAAACAAAGGGCTGTAGATCAAGATAACGTTTTGACAAAAAATCAAAATTTAAATTATGATAAGAAGTATTACGAAATAGTTCCTTCATGTCAGCCGTTCCCCAAATACAAAAAATATAATCTTTTGAACCTATAAAGTTAATAAAAGACTGAAATATTTTAAAGAAAGGGGCTTCTGATAATAATTGTTCTTTGGTAATGCCGGTTAAGTCAGTAATGAATGGGCTTATTTCTGTATAGATTGTTGGTTTTATATATCGACTAAACGTAGAAACGGTATTAAAATTACAGTCCAATTTGATTGCACCGATTTGGATGATTTCAAATGGACATTGGGACGGATTAGCATTTGGATAATGAATCGATGGCAAACATTGATTAAATTCTAAATCAAAAATAATATAATGCATAGAATGCTCCTAAAAATAAATTGTTATTATTTTTTACTGAAATGTATTAAATATTCGATGTCTTTTGATTTATCATTTTACCTATTTTGTTTAACCTATAATTTGTTTTCTATTTAATAATATTCGTCCAATAAAATAAGTGATTCTAGTTCAGGCATACCATTGATAAGACCAATTGCATTAACGGAGTAAGATTTGTCTGGTTCTAAAGCAACATTCGGAATGGTTAGAACAACATCTGGAGTTCCGGTTACACGTGCTTCAAGCGTATAGGTTGCAGGCAGGACTGAGAGGTAAGGTGTTGATTGCTGATAAGATACGTTTTCAAAAAGTATCGTTCCATCTGGCAATGTAATATCTACTGGAGGTGTATCCGGAGATAGATGGACAAATCGAACCATAGACATATTCGCTTTTGATGATGTAGGATAATCAATGTTTTTAATTAAACCCGCTTTATAGTATGTTTTTATTAAGGATAAAGTTTGCATTTCATTATCTTCTATTTTTAAAAGATCGACTACCATAGGCGGTTTTTTTGATCCTGTTATGTTAACTGATAGCTTAAAATCTCCACAGCACATAGGAAAATAGTTCGTATAGGAGCAATAGGTCAGATTTTCTGCAATTAATTTATCATTTAGGTAAATATCAGCATTCGGTGCTCCTGGATGAGCGTGTACAATGCGAAAACAACCCAAATTACGATTTTTCATATGATCTAAATATGGATTTTTTTCAAACATTTTAAAATTATTCATAACATCACCTCTTATAATTATTAGGAGATTTAATTTTTTTCGTAATCGATACAATATATGTTGCAATATATAAAGTGTTAATTTACAGTATTATTAAATAAGAATAATATACTGGGAAAATATTTAAAATTGCGGTATAATTTCATAAGTATTAATATTTATGACAAGGAGAATTATTTATGCAGGAAACAGCATTGTTTACCGTTAAAACAACGATGGAACAAGATGACTATAGAAATTTTTTATATTTTGCTACATTTAGAAAAAACTGCTTTACTATTCCTATGCTTTTTGTTTTATCGGGATTATTGGCACTTATAAGTCGATATTTTGTTGAATCTTTTGAATGGATGGGCTTTTTGATTACTTGGGTTTGTTTATTAGGTATTATGATTGCAACTCTTTGCTATAAGGTGGAGTGGAAGAAAAAAAGAAGAGTGCAAACAGACCATACCGGAACATTTGGTTCTTCGGAAAGCATTTCTTTTTATCAAGATTATTTAATTTCACAAAGCCCGCATGTGGAAGGGACCAGTAAAGTGCGTTATGATCAATTTTATAGAGTCTATTCCAGTAAATCTTATTTTATTTTATATTACAATGCAAGCATGGCATCATTAATTCGAAAAAAGGATATGGATAAGGAAACTTCTAAGGGAATTGAGTTGCTTTTACAAAAAGAATTTAAAAATAAATTTCGATCTATCTAAAAAGAGAGGGTTTTGAAATGCAAACAGAATTTGATTTGGAACAATATTTAAATAATGGAGTAGAAAATATTTTAAAAAATATTATGAAAGCTGTGATTAAAAATCCAAAGCAAAGTGCATTTTTTGCGAAGTATTTATTTTCAGTAAATAAATTAAAAAAACGAAGAGCAGATGCCAAATGTG
>JAYFPL010000033.1:0-10873 GCA_034927775.1 Anaerovorax sp.
AAACTGTGGCAATACACTCCTTTAAATAGTCAAAGCTATAGAAAAAATAAAAAGTCCACAGTGTTACTATTGATTATATCAAAGTTGAAAAAGAAAGGAGAGTATTGATGTATTTGTTTGTAAATACATCATACAAGAAAAAAATTATTGAATAAGTTGATCCTCTTCATTAAAAAAACTACGGTATCCAAAATGCAATAACAGGATAACAGTAAGAGAAACAGCACCAAGGATTCCCAGCATAATCGCGATCTGGTAATTTACGGCTGTGGCAGGAGAGGTACCGGATAATATTTGTCCGGTCATCATTCCGGGTAAAAATATTATTCCCATACCTAGCATAGAATTAATGGTTGGCATGATTGCAGCATCAAAGGTTTTATTAATAATACCTCTTGTTGCCATTTTCGGCGATGCACCAAGAATCATTGCTTCTTCAACAACATTTTTTTGTAATGTCATTCCTTCCAATAAAGATTTTACCGCAAGGGATATCCCTGTCATCGAATTTCCTATCATCATCCCTGCAATTGGTATAAAATATTGCGGATCATACCAAGGATAAATTCGAATCACAATCATTAAAAAATAAGTCAAACAAGATATCGTACCTATAACCATTGACATTGCAATTACTTGTTTAAGTTTGCTTGTTAGCTTTCCTTTAAATTTTTGAAACACAGTATATACAGCAAAACATTCCATAATAAAAATCAAAGCAACCGTAATAAACGGATTCGGATTTTTAAAGATATATACCAGTACATAACCTGTTAAAATCAATTGAAAGGTCATACGAAAAGAAGAAATAAGCATCTCCTTTTCTCTTTTTATTCCTCTCTTTTTTAAAATAAAAAGAACAATAACTACAAAAATATAAGATAGTATAACTTGTGTTACACTCAAATCAATGATTCCTCTCATCTTCTTATCTCCTATTCAATACTCTGCCATGCCCGATTTCTAAGATATCATCTGCATACTTTTCCGCAATATTTTTAGAATGTGTAACCATAATGACAGATTTGTCTCTTTTTTTAACATGTTCCGTTATCATCTGTATTATGATTTCTTCGGTATTATCATCCAAAGCGGAAGAAGGTTCATCAAGCAGATAAACCTGAGGATCAAGCAGCAGCAGTCGTCCCAAAGCTAACCGTTGCTTTTCTCCGCCGGATAAATTCAAAACGGATTCACTCAGTTCTTTCTTTAACTGTACTTGCTTAAGCATTCCGGCTAATTCTGACTCATCCGGTATTTCTTTTCCTTGAAATTTTAAACCTACCGTAAGATTATCCCTTATATTTCCTTCGAACATAGTCGGATTTTGAGACAGCATAGTAACGTTCCTTCGATGCTCTACAGAAGACAAATCTTTCAAACTCTTACCCTGATATAAAATTGTACCTTGTGTCGGAGAAATCATCTTATTTAATATTTTTAAGATTGTTGACTTTCCACTTCCGCTGGCACCTAACAATACGGTAATACCAGAGTTTATATATAAATCCGGCAAATCAAGAATCTCTTTATATTTTACTTCTTTAAATTGAAACATACGAATCTCCTTATTCTGCATTTTTAATATTAACAATTACCAATTCCGGTCGATTGAAAATCCTTGGTATACGAGTAGATTCCCTTGAAAGACCTCGGCTTACAATAAACGTTTTACCTCCAAACTTGTAATTTCCACCTGCATATTGAGGTAGCCACCCTTGATTTGGTGCATAAAATCCATTAACAATACCGGGTAATCGCCATTGCCCTCCATGAGCATGACCAGAAAGAATTAAATCAAACTTATATTTTAAATATGTTTCTATATATTCCGGACGATGTGCAAGCAATATTGTAAAATTCGAATCATCTACTTGATCATTACACATTTCAAGTTGTTTAAAGAAAACGGAATTACCTGCCTCAGGATCATCTATGCCGCAAATATCTATTTTTTGCTCATTCAATTCTAAGGTCTTCGCCTCACCTTCAAGGACAGTGACTCCATATTCACGAAACATTTGTTTTATTTCATCAATATGCCCGCTCCAGTATTCATGATTTCCAGAAACATAATAACATGGATATTTATTGCTTATGGATTCTAAAACAAATCTCGTGTTATCCGTAGATAGTTTATCGTCTGCGATGTCACCACCAAACAATAAAATGTCTGGCTCTTGCTCTATAATTGCATCAATCAGTTCTATCTGCCCACTACCATAATTGCAGCTATGTAAATCTGCTATAAAAGCGATACGAATTGTCTCTTTTACCTTACTTGAAATGACTTCATAATACGTTATTTGCAGAGACGTATTAAAAGCAGCTAACATTATAAATACCATAGCAATTACAGCTGCAATAATGCACTGCATTTTTCTTTTTTTCATATATTTTAATGACTCCAAATCCGTATTTTTAAACAAAAAATAATATACTTTTCATTTTATCATACTATTGTTTTTTTAAATATCTATTATGCTATTTTATTCATAAAAAATAACATATTTTTCCTGATTATTATCTTAATATTTGAGTAAACTATTAAAGAGTTACAGTTTGATTTTTATATAATATCATGTAACTTACTTGCCAAGACGGGATATCAGCCCGTTTTTCTTTTACTATTTTAAAGAATAATTTCGAGGTGATTTTTATGCCTAAAGACAGTCAGCCAGACAACAAAAATGCAAGAATGAAAAAATGCAATTACCAGACTCCGATTACAAAAGAAAATCAGAACCATAACCGAAATGCAAAAAAACAATCCATTGAACACAATGATGTATAAACTCCTTCCCTTGCTATTTAAAGACTGCCTGATTAAGTATCAGGCAGTTCTTTTTATTGCACTTTTTTATATTGATTTATTACATATAGTGGTACCGTGTACGATAACGGTAAATTAAATAGACAGACATTACAAATGTCAATAATTCCGCTAATGGGATGGCTAACCAAATACCAGTTACTTGTAAAATACGCGGAAGGAGTAATAGTCCGGTTGTAACAAACCCAAAAGTTCGTAGAAAGGATACTAATGCTGATATCTTACCGTTTGATAAAGCGGTAAACAATGCAGAAGTAAAAATATTATAACCGCAAAATAGAAAATTAAAGGAAAAGATAAAAAAACCCTCTTTAGCAATACGATAGACAAACGTTCCTTCTGGTGTAAAAAAATTGACAATGAGTGGACCACATATAATGGAAAACAGGAAGATCAACCCAGAAGTAAATAAAATCAAGAAAATGCAAATACGAAATATTTGTTTAAGCTGCGTATGGCTTTGACTTCCAAAATTATAGCTGATAATAGGTGCAACCCCCATGGAGAAACCAATATAAAATGTACTTAAAAGAAATTGGGAATAAATAATAATTGTAATTCCTGCAACTCCTTCCTCTCCTAATAATTGCATCATTAATGCGTTAAAAAAGATTGTGGTTACAGCAGTTGATAGTTGTCCAACCATTTCTGATGAGCCATTACTGCAACTTCCTACAATTAATTTTAAATCAAACTTGGGCTTACAAAAATAAAGTACTTCTTTATTATGTAAAAAAAATAAAATTCCCGTAATCGTACTAATACAATAACCAATCCCATCTGATAGCGCTGCTCCCGCAATACCCATGTCCCAATATACAATAAACACATAATCCAATACTGTATTTGCGATACCTGCTGCTAAAATCAACCAAAGCCCAAGTCTTGGTTTTCCAGCAGTCACAAATAATGTTTGAAAAATAATTTGCAGTAAATTGACCGGAATAAATAAAAGTAAAACCACGAGATAATCATAACAATATGGGAATAATAGTTTGCTGCCTCCAAGACCATAAATAATAGGTTTAATAAAAATGATTCCAATAGCAGTTAAGAATAAACCTGCAGCGATCACGAAAAGTACGATAAATGTCAGACTTTCACGCGCACCTCTCTCATCCCCTTCTCCCATTTTTTTAGCAATAATGGCACTGCTTCCTGCTGCGACCATCGCGCCTAGACCTGTAATTACATTGATGACAGGGCAAACGATATTTATAGATGATAAAGCATTTGTATTTATAAAGCGAGAAACAAAAATTGTATCAATCAGTGTATATAAGCCAACAAAAATCATCATAAAAATAGTTGGAAATGCAAACCGTAAAAGTGAAAATACACCAAATTTATGGGCTAAAATATTCATTGAAAATGGTTCATCTGCTATAATTGTTTCATTCATGATCCCTTACTCCTTCTAAAGCACAATGTAAAACAAACTTTTGAGTGGGATATCCAAATTCTATTAACAATTCAGATTCAGCAAAACCGAGGCTTTTATAAACTTCACGATAACCGGTATCCGCCTTATCTCCTTCTCGAAATGTCGTTATACTTATTTCTTTTCCCTTTAAGTATTCCTTAATTACTTTCTTTAAAAGCGCCTTAGCAACACCTTGTTTGCGATACTGCGGATGAATTCCTAAAAAATCTATACTTCCTGTATCATAAGAAAAAATCATAATCCCGATTGCAATACTCTTATCCTTTATGATCAAAGCGCGTTGATCAATGATGCACTGTTTCAATATCTTTAAATAATCATCTTCAATCAAATAGGGAAAACCATCTACTACGAGCCGAACTAAATCCATCCAAATTTCAACATCTTCTAATGTTGCAAATAAAATATCTCTTTCTGCATCAATTTTCTTAGATTCAATTTCAAATGGATTCATTTTTAATTCAAATCTCAGCTGCAGCGGATAAAATATTTCATGCTGTCGAAATTGATTTGGAGATTTTTTATACATCTCCTTAAAGATAGAAGAAAATGCTTGCTGGCTCTCATACCCTGCTATCAATGCAATTTCAAGTATTGATTTATCTGAAAAAACCAGCAACTTGGCAGCTTCCGTTAACTTTCTGCGTTGAATGTAATCGTGCATTGTCATACCAACGATATTTGTAAATAAACGATGTAAATAATACTTTGAATAGTGAACTGCATTTGATACGATGTTTAAATTTAATTTTTCAGTCAGATGACCTTCTATGTAATCAATTGCAAATTTAATGCTTTCATAGTTTCTAGACAAAATAACAACCTCCTTACGTATATATTATCTTATCAAATTTTAACTTCTTTCTTTTCATAATTCTTGCTATTTCATAATTAATCTTTAAAAAAATAAATTAATATTTACACCCATAATAAAAAGACATCAAGATTTTTTCTTAATGCCTTTTTATAACTTATTTTATATGATATATTTAATCTCTTTTTTATCAAATATAGTATCTATTTCATTTGAAAAGAAAGCCTTAATTTCATTTAGATCATCTTTTGGATATACATATTTTCCATAACCAAATTGTCCATATCTGAAGGTTCGCTCTTCATTATTCATTGGAAGTTTTGTATTAGGAAACACTTCTAAAATTCTATTCTTAGCCGTGCTTGTGTATCGATGAGAAATAATTTCAAAGGTAAGCGGATATTTCATTTTAGCCGGAAGTTTACTTCTTAGCATATATAATAGCTCCCCATACTCTTTTTTCCAATTAGGATAAATAAAAATTGGAGCAATCAGAAATCCAGTGGGATATCCTGCCTCAGCCATCTTTATAGCTGCTTCCATTCTTTTCTCACAAGAAGCAGTACCATTTTCATATTGATGAATGATATCTGCAGTGTTAATGCTAAATCTTACTTCGGTATGCCCATTATGTGCAATATCTACCAGACTATCTATATCGTTGTATTTTGTGACAAAGCGAAATTTTCCATGCTCCTGTTCGGAAAAAAATTCAATTGTAGATTTTAAAGCATGTGTATATGGCTCTACCGGTACTGGGTCAGATGTTGCAGCGCCTTCAAATATAGTTATTTCAGGAATTCTTTTTTGAATGTATAATTCTGTTTGATTTAGAATTTCATCAATGTTTGCATGTACTCGAATAAACGGTTTATCTCCTAAGTTTGTATTTAAATAGCAATATTCACATTGTCCCATACAACCGGTTACCAATGGCAATTGATAATGTGCCGAAGGTTTACAAGATTGGAACTTTAAACTTTTCTTTGTATCAATAATAAGTGTCTTTTTACCTTCTCGGAATTGAGTATATAAATCATTTCCCGGAATATATTCTTTAAATCGATTGGATGTCATATGAATCATATCAACTTCTTTATTGTCTTTAAAGAAATTGAATATTTCACTTGCCATTGCAAACTTTAATATATCCTTCTCAAAAATAATTCTCTTAGGTATAAACATAACTGCTCCTTTACTTTGATTTCTATTTAATATTTATTCCCTAAGAATTTAAAACTATTTTCATTTTTTACTTTCATATTTTAAACTTCCACTAAGAATATAGAATAAAATGGTCACACCCTGCAAAAGAACTCAAACTTTGCATGATGTGACCATTTATAAAATATTAAAAAGGATTTATTTAACAAATGCCAAGGACAGCCATGGAACATAAGTTACGATTAGTAATGCAGCAATACCTACAATAAAGAACGGCATAATGTATTTAAACATACTCTCCATTTTTATTTTAGCTACAGCCGCGCCTACAAACAAATTACATCCATAAGGAGGTGAGCACAAACCTAATGCAAGGTTTACTGCCATAACAACTCCGAAATGTACCGGACTAATTCCAAGTGCATTTACCGTAGGTAATAGCATTGGTGCCATTACAATAATAGCTGGAACGGTATCCAAAAAACAACCGACTGCAAGTAAGATCAAGTTTACAAATAATAATACTACATAAGGATTATCCGATACTCCTGTCAAGAAATTCGTAATCATCTGAGGTACTTTTTCAAAAGTCATAAACGTTGAGAATACAGTAGAATAGCCAAGAAGGAATGAAGTAATACCGTTAAGAACTGCTGAATCCAGCAAAGTATTATACAAATCCTTCAAAGTCATATCTCGGTATACAAACAAGCTGACAATAATGGAATACACTACGGAAATACACGCTGCCTCTGTTGGCGTAAACACTCCCGAATAAATACCACCAAGAATAATAACCGGTGATAACAATGCCCAGAATCCATCTGCAGTTGCAACCCAAATGTTTTTAACTCGATTCCATAACAACTCTCCCATTGGAACTTCTTTTACCTGTACATCCGTATGCTTGCTATGTCTTAAATCCGTTCCACTGGCTTTGCACATAATAATATTTGTTATAAGGAATACAAGACCAATAAATACGCCCGGAAGAACACCTGCTAAGAATAGTGTAGGAATTGGTGTACCAGTTGTTGCTCCATAAAGTACAAAGGATAAACTCGGCGGAATAATCGGTCCAACGATTCCTCCAAAGCAAACCAATGTAGCTGCATATGCAGGGTCATAACCCTTTTTCTTCATCTCCGGAATCATCATTCCGCCGATTGCAGATGTTGTTGCCATACCGGAACCGGATAGAGCACCAAAGAACATACATGCTAAAATAGTAACACACCCAAGCGCACCCGTAACAAAGTCAATGAGTGCAGATGCAAAGTTTACAATACGTTTTGCAATACCGCCTGTTGACATGATCAGCCCTGCCAGCATAAAGAAAGGAATCGCCATAACGGTAAATGAACTAATGCCCGAATAACAATACTGTGCATTTACCACCATATTCAAGTCAGAGCAAAAGAACATGGAGACCATAGTTGCTCCACCAATTGCAAAGCCAACCGGTACTCCAATAAATAGCATTACAAAAAGAACGATAAATAATACTGCAACTGCCATTAATTGTTCCCTCCTTCACCAAGCTCTACCTCTGGTTCTCCTCTTTTCACTGCAATAATCGCTTCGGTTAAAGTAACCAAAGATCGAATAAGCATTAATATACAGCCTACAACTACGGATAAGTAACCCCACGACATGCTAATTTTAATTCCAGCAAAATGCGTTCCAGCTTGGCTAAATACTAAAGTGACGCCATAATACGCTGTAATTGCACATATTGCAATTAAGGTTAATTCTACAAGAACATCCATAGCTCTAGCAGCACGATACGGTAACTTATCTACCAGCATTGTAATTTTAATGTGCTCTCTTCTCCTTGCACCGATACTAATACCAATCCATGAGAGCCATACGAAAAGAAATTTTCCAAGCTCTTCTGACCATGAAAGGGAGTTATTAAATGCATACCGCATAATTACCTGCACAAATATAATTGCAACCATTGCTACAAACATAGCAACAAGCAGTATATCTTCAAAACGGTTAAGTACTGAAATTGTCTTATTTTTCATCTAAGTACTTATATGTTTCTTGCCATTTAATTTTCATTATTTGGCAATTCCATACATTCTCCTTTCAAACAAAATAGTTCTATTATTTTAAAGGCTCTGTATCTGAGCTAGTCTAATATATAACTGACCCAAATACAGAGCGCTTTTCTTTTTATAAATGATTCAGACAAAAGTCTTTCGTTTCATATTATTTTTTTGGAACTGTAGCAAGCCAAGCATCCATCACGTCATCGCCAACCTTTTCACGCCACATATCGTATACAGGCTGTACGGATTTAACAAATGCATCTACCTCTTCCGGTGTCAGTTCTTCTACAGTAGCGCCTTCATTTTTAAAGCGTTCGAGGTATCCCATTTCATTTGCACGTTCTTCTGCTCTCTGCTGCTCACTTACATAGTGTACACCTTCTTCAAAGACAGCACGTAAATCTTCAGGCATGGATTCAATCCATTCAAGAGAACAAATGATTGGGAATGGAGAACTTGCATGATTTGTTAGAGTAATATAAGGTGCAATTTCATGCAATGAGAAATCATTAAATACACCTAATGAATGGTCTAAGCCATTGATGGTACCCTGAGATAAAGAAGTAATAACTTCGCCCCAAGCCATAGGTGTAGGGTTAGCACCCATATCTTTCCACAAAGCTACGTTTAATTCATTCTGCGCAATTCTAATTTTTTGACCTTTTAAATCAGCTGCATTATGATAAGTACGTTCGGAACTGATAACCTGTCTCATGCCATTGTAGTACATATCTACACAATAGTAACCAGAATCCTTAAGTGCTTCATTAAATAATTCCAATCCGCCGTTTTCAAAAGTACCGGTAATCCAGTCTTCATATGTAGGATATAGATAAGGCAAATCAATACAACTTGCGGCAGGACCTGCGGCCGCTGCAATAACAGAGGAAAGGTCAAAACACATAGTAACCGTACCTAATTTAACACCTGCAACTAAATCCGGAGTATCTCCTAACTGACCATCAGGATATACTTCAACAACAAACTTTCCTGGAGCCTTTTCTTCTAAGTATTCCCCTAATTTTTCACTCCATAAATGTGTAGAACGTGAGGAAGAGTCCGTATGGGCAATTTTGATTACAATTGGTTCATCACCTGATGCTGCATCTTCTTTCGCGCCTCCACATCCAGTAAATACAAATGCTAGCATTACCATAGCAAGTGTTAGGGCAAGAATTCTCTTTAAATTCTTTTTCATAATTACTTCTCCTTTTCGCTTTCTTCTTACATAAACAAACACACTATGCTTTTAAAATACCTGTTCTTATATCGTTTTTTATAAAACTTTAAGAACAAAATAAATTATTTAGCACCCACATTATAGCAGGTGAAGTTCACGTATGCAATACATTTTCATCACATTCCCATCACATTTTCATCACATTTTTGACATGACTTTCACATAATTGACAAAATTCTGTTGTTACAGCTTTGAAAATACAAGCTCGAAGGCTTTTTTAGCGATTCTTTTGACGGGTGCTTTTGTAATATTTGAGTTAACTAAAATGCTAATATCGAGTTGAGGACAAATCCAAAAACTGGCTCGAAATCCATCATCCGTCCCCTCATGCCCATAAAGTGTATAACCGTTTTGTTCTCTTATAAACCAGCTCATCCCTATATACTCTCCATTATTAGGGACAATTGCATTCTTTTTCCAAATCATTTCATAAGTCTCTGGTTTTAAAAGAGATGGAACATTCCTTCTTCCGGTAATATGATTCAGATGGGATTCCATAAATTTTTCTAAATCAAAAAAATTTGAAGTTAAGGTAGAGCTTGGCCCATGTGGTCTATTATACGGATAATTTGATTCCAGTATTATTGCATCTTTTTCATCTTTTTTATGAGGCATTGCTAATCCAACACGGCTAAGATTTTTTAAAGACAAAATATTATTTTTTATAAAGTCAGAATCTTTTAAAATACTTTTATTTTTATGAATTGATTCCATTACCTCCGGCAGTACAAATGTTCTCTCAAAAGTTAATAAAGTCGATTCATTCATTCCAAGCGGCGAAAAAATATTTTTCTTGATATACGCTTCAAAATTCATACCTGTTTTTATTTCTATAATTGCACCCAGCAATTCATAACCCACATCAGAATAATTAAATTCAAAATCATCCGGAGAGCATAAAAACTCTATATTCTTTACTTCCGTAGAAGCTGCATATTCTCGTAATGCCTCTTCGCCGATTTCAGGCTTATCCCAACCAAAATCCTTCACATTGCTTAACCCCGATGTATGCGTTAATAAATGTTTTATTGTGATTTTTTTAAACATTTCTTGTGAATTTGCCAATTCCGGAAATATTTCAACCAGCTTCTCGTCAAGAGAAAGCACCTTTTTCTCCCAAAGCTGCATAATCGCAGTTCCTACAAAGAGCTTTGTAACAGAAGCCATATGAAATATTTGGTTGACTTCCATCTTCTCTTTCGTCTCATAGTTACGATAGCCTACGGCCCCTGTATATACAAATTCATTCGGAATAAGCTTACTACTCCCACCTATTTTGATACCTAAAACAATGCCGGGCAAGTTATACTCTTGTATGGCA
>JAYFPL010000196.1:0-10879 GCA_034927775.1 Anaerovorax sp.
CAATTAAAGCAGGTAATGCGATTGTATTTTCTCCTCACCCGAATGCATTGAATTGTATTTTAGAGACGGTAAAAGTGATACGTCAAGCTATTACAGAGGCGGGTGGAAATTGTGATCTTGTTGGATGCATTTCTTTACCTACGATTCAAGCAACCGATGTGCTTATGAGTCATCCGGATACCTCTTTAATCCTTGCAACGGGTGGGTCTGCAATGGTAAGAGCCGCTTATTCCTCAGGAACACCGGCTATCGGAGTTGGGCCCGGCAATGGTCCTGCATATATTGAACGATCAGCTGATTTAGAAAAGGCAGTTCGCTATATTTTCGATTCTAAAACATTTGACAATGGAACGATTTGTGCAACTGAGCAATCCGTAATCTGTGATTTGGATCAAAGAGAAGCAGTTCAGGCGGAAATGAAACGTCAAGGTGCTTATTTCCTAAATCCGAATGAGAAAGAAAAGCTTGGCAATTTTATTCTTCGTTCCAACGGAACGATGAACCCGATGATTGTCGGTAAGAGTGCACAAGATATTGCAAATCTTTCCGGACTTTCAATACCGGAAAATACACGTGTCATTGTGGCAGAAGAAGATGGTGTAGGAAGAGGTCATCCGTATTCCAATGAAAAGCTGACTCCGATTTTAGCATTTTATGCAGAAAAGGATTATAAGGCGGTTTGTGATCGGTGCTGTGAAATCTTATATTATGAAGGAGCAGGCCACACATTTATCATTCATTCGGAAAATCAGGAGATTATAGACTATTTTGCTAAACGTGTTCCGGTATCAAGATTTATTATAAACAGCCCAGGCGCTATGGGTGGTATCGGAGCATCGACAGGATTGATGCCGTCGTTAACGTTAGGATGCGGAGCTGTTGGTGGAAGTGCAACCAGCGAAAATGTGGGACCAGAGCAATTGTATAATTTGCGGCATGTTGCGTATGGAACAAAGAGTATGGAAAACATCCGAAAGGAAGCTTCACAGCCGAGTGTAAATTTAAGTTGTGTACAATTACAAGCAAATCAAGTGAATGAGATTGTTCGAGAGATTATTCGACAATTGGAAGCTGTTTAAACAGTTATGATAAGGAGGAAATAATATGGCTACAATGCAAGCGTTAGGTATGATAGAAACCAAAGGCCTAGTAGGTTCCATTGAGGCAGCGGATGCTATGGTAAAAGCGGCAAACGTTACTTTGATTGGAAAAGAACACGTAGGTGGTGGATTGGTTACCGTTATGGTAAGAGGTGATGTGGGCGCTGTAAAAGCAGCTACGGATGCTGGTGCTGCAGCAGCAGAAAGAGTCGGTGAATTAATTTCTGTGCATGTCATTCCAAGACCACATGATGAAGTGGAAATGATACTTCCGGTATTAAAGTAAGGAGGATGGAATATGGCAACGATGCAAGCGTTAGGAATGATTGAAACAAAAGGACTTGTAGGTTCCATTGAAGCTGCGGATGCTATGGTAAAGGCTGCAAACGTTACTTTGATTGGAAAAGAACACGTAGGTGGTGGATTGGTTACCGTTATGGTAAGAGGTGATGTGGGCGCTGTAAAAGCAGCTACGGATGCTGGTGCTGCAGCAGCAGAAAGAGTCGGTGAATTACTGTCTGTGCATGTTATTCCGAGACCACATGAAGAAGTGGAACTAATACTTCCTGCTTTGCAAAAATAAAGGAAGACTTTGCAGTGAGGCAGGAGGTGAGATGATTTGAAGGTAATAACGGAAGCTATTTTACGTGACGAGCTGAGAAACAAGGAACCTGAAATTTATTACATTCCGGAGGGGAAAATATTATCTCCGGCTGGTCGCGAATATCTACAGCAACGTAAAATAAAGATCGCTCCCAAAGGTGCCGAACCAAAAGAAAATAAGAAGAGTGTTTCGGAGTCTATGAAACAGACTCCGGAGCCTCTAAAACCCAACTATGTAGACTTTGAAAGCGGAGCCTACTATACGGATAAGCCCGAGCATATGTGTCAGCTTTACGATAACGTTCTTGTAACGAAAAACCATGCAAGGATTTACTTCCGAGGGAAACTGGATTCCATTCAATCACAGATTGTATTGGATCAAGCCTTGCTAGCGGAAAGTGGTGCAGAGCAGAACTTGTTAAAAGATTTAGATGGAATCCTATCCGTATTACGGGAAATTATGCGTTGTGATGTATTAAATGAGGGATTTTACAATGATACCATTATTGGCTTAAATCATAAGGAATTAAGAGAGCAGTCTCACAATCCAATGAAGTATTTTAAAATAAAGCAGATGGCACTTCCTTCTTATCAGATGGGTAGTCGTTATGCAATCTTAAATCGACTTCGTTCCTCAGTTCGTGAGGTAGAGGTTGCAGCGGCTATGGCTTTTATGGAAAACAAAAAATGCAGCCGGCCAGATATTATAGAAGCATTAAATCGATTATCCAGTGCATTGCACATTATGATGTGTCGATATTTAGCAGGGATGTATAAGTAGGGAGAATACAGATGGAGAATAATATAGTAGATATTGTAACCTCAGCAATACAAAAAAATGGTTTCATGCAAGTTGAAGTTTCTGCAAGACATATACATCTGTGTCAGTCAGATTTGGAAGTCTTATTCGGTAAAGGAGCAAATTTAACGTGGAAACGAGATTTGTCCCAACCCGGACAATATTTGGCAGAAGAAAAGGTGACGCTCAAAGGACCGAAAGGGGAAAAGAAACTATCTGTTCTTGGACCTGTTCGTAAAGCAACGCAAGTAGAACTTGCTCTGAGTGATTGCTTATCTCTGGGAATTAAGGCACCCGTTCGTTTGTCCGGAGATCTGAAGGACTCAGGGAATGCAATTTTAAAGGGACCTTATGGTGAAGTGCCTTTAAAAGAAGGGGTAATTGTTGCAGAGGCGCATGTTCATATGACACCGGAAATGGGCAAAATCTTAGGCTTGTGTGATCGACAAAAGGTAAAGTTGGAACTGTTAACATCCCGACCAACTGTAATAAATGCAGTTGTGAGAATTGATACGCAATCGAGATGCAAAGTACATATTGACACCGATGAAGCAAATGCATCGGGATGCAGCGGATTTGTAATAGCAAAAATCCGAAAATGAAAAAAGGCGGGACATATGATGGATTTGCAAAGAGTAAATAAATATATGGAACGGATTGCACAATCAGAAAAAAATACCTTTCTGCCTGTAGGAGAAAAATTAAAGGTAGGTGTAGATCTGGGGACTGCTTACATTGTTATGGTTGTGCTTGACGAGAAGGATAACCCAATTGCTTGTGAAAAGCAAGCCGCCAGTGTGTTAAAGGATGGCGTGGTGGTTGACTATTTAGGGGCTTTACAAATTGTGAGAGATTTAAAGGCAAAATTAGAGGAACGACTAGGTGGAAGAGAACTAGTAAATTGTGCAATTGCAATGCCTGCCGGTACAGAGAGCTGCATACGGACACATACATATGTAGCAGAAGGTGCTGGGTTGGAAGTTACAAATATTTTAGATGAACCATCTGCCGCAAATGCTGTTTATCAAATCGACAATGGTGCTGTTGTAGACATTGGAGGTGGAACGACAGGAATTGCAATACTCCATAATGGTGAGGTGATTCGTATGGAAGATGAACCGACTGGAGGAACACATATTTCTTTGGTTCTCGCAGGTAATTATCACATTGATTTTGCACAAGCAGAAGCAATCAAACAGGATTATTGTAAGCATAAAGAAATTTTACCTGTAGTAAAAGCGGTAGTAGAAAAAATGGCTACGATTGTAAAGCGATATGTTAAATCCGAAGAAATTGATACAATTTACCTTTGTGGGGGTACCTGTTGTCTTACCGGAATTGAAGGTATTTTTGAAAAAGAGACAGGGATTGCAACTATAAATCCGGATAATCCATTTTTAGTGACTCCTGCAGGAATTGCTATGAATTGTATTGCCGGCTAGGAAGGAGGCGAGCGAATGGAATGGAATGAACTGGTTGATGAGATTGCAGTTAGAGTAAAAAAGAAATTGGATGAACAAAGCTCGTTGGAATGCCAAGCATCTTTAAAAGAATGTAAGCCGAAAAAAAGACTGTTGATCCTGTCACCAGACCATAGTGATTCATGCCATGAATTATGGGATTGTATGAATTCCAATCAGGAATGGAGTGTTGAATGCGCATTAGCAAAAAATTACGATTGTGATATAGAGACAGTTAATACAGTTGTACTTCGTAAGGTAAGCAATGAACGATTAGTGAAGATTGCAAACGGTATCGGAGATACCCCTTTAACCGCACTAGCGATTCAGGCCATTTTGATGGGGAAGAAAGTGATTATTCCTACAGAGGAATTGGAACTGCTTTCTTATCAGAAAACCGCTCCAATTGCTTATTATGATCATATGCTTCAATATGTAGCCCTTTTAAAACGGTCGGGCGTGCAATTGTGTGATAAGGAGCGATTATATTCTGTTATTTGTGATCAAGAAGAATGCAGCAAAGAATCGTGTAGAAATAATGAGCAACCTTCAAATTCTAATAGGGATAAAGAAGTATTGCGTGTTGTAAAAAGAGTGGTGACAGAGAGAGACATTCATGAAGCGTATGCAAAACAAATAACGGAATTTCAAATTAGTGAAAAAACAATTGTAACCGATCTTGCGAAGGATTATGCGAGAGAAAGAGGTATTACATTTACTGTACAATGAGGCGCATATTTACAAGATGGACGGAAAGCAATGGAAATGTCTTAGAGAGGATGGAAGGATATGCAGGTAGGGAAAGTCATTGGTACAATTTGGGCAACAAGGAAAGAAGAACGGCTGGCTGGATTAAAGCTTCTTATCGTATTGCCGGTAAATCTACTGGAAAAAAAAGAAGCAATGAGCCCAATTGTTGCCGCAGATATCATTGGAGCCGGAGTGGGTGAAACAGTATTGATTGTATCTGGGAGTTCTGCGCGCAGTGCGGTTGGAGACTTGAAAACTCCTGTCGATGCTACTGTTGTAGGGATTGTAGATGATCAGGAAATTGATAAAAATGTACTATAAATCGACTCAGAATAGTGAGGTGATTCTATGAAACTGATAGAAGCAGTAAGGTCTGCAGGAGTTGTAGGAGCCGGTGGCGCCGGGTTTCCTACTCATGTTAAGCTGGATGCAAAAGCAGATACATTTATTGTGAATGCTGCAGAATGCGAACCTTTGATCGAAACGGATAAATACTTAATGAGGACTTTTCCGGAGGAATTAATTGCTTCTGCCGAGCTAATTGCAGCTCATTTAGGTGCAAAGAAAAAGGTAATTGCATTAAAAAGCAAATATAAACAAGAGATTGAAGCATTATCCGCAGCAATGGACAAAGTGAAGTCTACCTTTGAGTTGGTTCAAATGCCTTCCTTTTACCCTGCAGGTGATGAACAAATCTTGGTACAATTTGTCACAGGGAGGACTGTACCTGAGCGTGGAATACCTTTGCATGTTGGTACTGTCGTGAATAATGTCGGTACTGTTTTAAATGTGGGTGAGGCTGTTTGCGGAAAACCAGTAACGGATAAATATCTTTCAGTAGTGGGAGAAGTAGAAAAGCCTGTGATGTTAAAAGTACCAATTGGAATTCCAATCAAAGAATGCATTGATATTGCAAGACCGATTTCTTTGGAATATGACTTTATTATAGGTGGTCCTATGATGGGTAAGGTACACAAAGGAGAAGAAGTATATAATGAATTTGTTACTAAAACAACTGGTAACATCATTGTATTACCAAAAGGGCACTATCTAGTTGAACGAGCAAGTCTATCTCTCTCCGGCATTGCCGCACAAGCTAGAAGTGCCTGTGTACAGTGTAAAATGTGTACAGATATGTGTCCTCGCTATTTAATTGGGCATGATATAAGACCAAATCAAATCATGCGAAATCTTTATAAGGAGAAAGTCATTTGTGAAAATGCAGAATATGAACGGGCATTTGGAAGTGCAGCAAACTGTTGTGATTGCGGAGTCTGTGAAATGTTTGCTTGTCCAATGGGGTTATCTCCTCGAAAAGTAAATGGATATATCAAAAGTCAGCTAGCCGAAAGGAAAATCAGTCCAACGAAAAATCAATCACCCCAGGTGAGAGAGGATTTAAAATGGAGGAGAATTCCTACGGAAAGGCTGGTAGCAAGATTAGGACTGACGAAATATGCATCTCTTCATGCAAAAGAACCTTGCAAGGAGTATGTGCCAAAATCAGTAACTCTTTATTTTAAACAGCATATTGGTGTGAGGGCGCAGGCTTGCAGAGAAGTGGGCGAATGTGTTCAAAAGGGCGATTTGATTGCAGTCACAGGTGAAAATGCTCTTTGTGCAAACGTGCATGCCAGTATCAGTGGGGAAATTACATTAATTGATAGCGAAAAGGCTGTAATCATAGGAAGTGAGGAGTGAGGTCAATGGCAAATGCAATCGGCATGGTTGAATTGAACAGCATTGCAAGAGGAATTGAAGTATGTGATTACATGGTAAAAGCGGCACAGGTGGAACTATTGAGAGCATCTACCGTTTGTCCGGGAAAATATATTATTGTAGTCGGTGGTGAAACTGGAGCCGTTGAAGCTGCTATGAAGGAGGGTGCACTGCGAAGCGGTGAGTGTGCAGTGGATACTTTATTCATTCCTAATATTGATCAACAAGTAATTTTAGCGATTAATATGACAAATCCAGTGGAAAATCTGGGAGCAGTGGGAGTCCTTGAATTTTATTCCATTGCATCAACAATCATTGCTGCGGATGCGGCAGCAAAAGCGGCAAACATTACTTTAATTGAAGTTCGTATGGGCTGCGCAATTGGAGGTAAAGGAATTGTAACGCTGACCGGAGATGTAGGAGCAGTACGGGCTGCTGTAGCAGCTGCACAAAAAGAAAGTGAACTTATGGTAGGAAGTACGGTAATACCAAGACCGTCGCCAAAACTACTTGAAAACTTGTTATAGCATAAGTATGGAGGCATTTCACAGAAAAATGAAATAGGAGGTAATCTATGTTTAATGAACTAATAGAAGCTTTTGATGTGTCAGTATTGACATCGAGCTTGCAGGCGTATCTTTCAAATTTGACCGTAAATTCTATTATTGTAACAATTATGACGATTTTCATGTTAGTAGGTGCCGTAGATAAAATCAGAGGAAATAAACTTGGTTATGGAGAGCAATTTGATGAAGGCTTTAATGCAATGGGACCTTTGGCAATCGCTATGGCAGGGGTAGTCGCAGCAGCACCGGTATTATCAATTTTATTAAAACCATTCATTGCCCCGATTTATACTGTTTTCGGAGCAGACCCTGCTATGTTTGCAACAACCTTGTTAGCTTGTGACATGGGTGGTTATCCATTGGCAATGGAGCTGGCGGCAGATGAAACCATTGGTAATTTTTCAGGATTGATTTTAGGATCTATGATGGGACCAACCATCGTATTTACGATTCCGGTTGCACTGTCTATTATAAAAAAGGAAGATCGTCCGTATCTTGCCGCAGGTGTACTAGCAGGCTTGATTACCTTACCGCTTGGTTGTATAGCAGGTGGTTTGGTTATGAATATTACACCTTATAAGATTAGCCTTATTCGTATTCTAATTAACCTTATACCGGTTATCATTGTAGCAGGATTAATCGTATTGGGACTTTGGTTCAAGCCAACTTCTATGATTAATGGATTTAATCGTTTTGGAACTGGTGTTACTATCGTAATTACAGTTTTTACTGCTATTGCTATTTTCCAATACTTAACAGGAATTCGCTTCCCGCTGTTTGATATCATGGTAGATCCAGATAAAAATAATGGAGTTGTTGGGCTGGAATCTGGTTTGTTGGTCTGCGGACAAATTGCAATCGTTTTGGCCGGTGCGTTCCCGATGGTTCTATGGATTACCAATACCTTCGGAAGTGCGCTGGAACGAATCGGTAAAATTCTCGGAATGAACGATAAGGGTTCTGCAGGTATGGTTGCTAATTTAGCGAATAACATTGCGATGTTTAATATTTTACATGAAATGAATCCAAAAGCAAAATTGTTGAATGTAGCGTTTGCTGTTTCCGCAGCTTTTGTTTTCGGTGATCATCTTGGATTTACTGCAGGAAATAATCCTGACATGATTTTCCCTGTTGTTGTGGGTAAGTTGGTTGCAGGTGTAACTGCACTGATACTGGCTAATGCATTGTCTCCTAAGTTATTGAGTAAAATTGATGAAGGAAATAGTGAAATGGCAGCTTAAACACAAGGAGGCGGAAAATATGAATGTCAGTGAACAACTCATTCGTGAGATCGTAGAACGGGTTTTAATGCAATCACATGCCAATGAAGAGAAAGAATTTGAAAAAGAAGCAGACCAAAGCGGCATTTTAGTGGTTCGATCGGAAACAGTAAAAACAGAGGAATTTGAAGGAAGAACTGATGTTAAGCTTAAGGATATCGTTACGTTGGAAGAAGCACCAAGAATGGGTGCGGGTATCATGGAGCTTTTTGATGGAGCGAAATTTGAATGGACGCTTACTTATGATGAGTTTGATTATGTGATTGACGGGACTTTAGAAATTTTAATCGACGGAGGACGTAAGATTACCGGCAAAAAAGGAGATATTATATTGATTCCTAAGGGTAGCCATATATCTTTTAGTACTCCGGATTATACAAGATATGCATATTTTGTGTATCCAGCTAATTGGCAGGAATTAGGATAAAAACATAAGTAAGACTACATAAAAACCTAGAAAAAAATTTTTCTAGGTTTTTTCTTTCTTAAGTCTTATATATTGTCGAATTTTGTCTACTATTTAAAATAATGTTATATACAAAGATAATATAAAAAATTTAGAAAATTCAAACCGCTAATATAGACGCATACCTTTTTCTATAGTAAAATAAAATCAAATGATTCCTAAATATTTAATAATGCTTTAAGGAGGCAAAAATATGAGGAGATTTAGAATCTTGGCGGTTACGTTGATTGCGGCGTTAACCCTAAGCACAGCAAGTGCGTTTGCTTGTACAGCAATTTACGTAGGGAAGGATGTAAGTACGGATGGAAGCACTATCCTTGCAAGAAGTGAGGATCAGGGCACAGGTGCTTACAACAAGATGTTTGTAGTTGTTGATCGGGTGGAAAATGTTCCGGGTCGAACCATTGATGATGTAAATGGATTTTCTTACAAATTACCGGCAACAACATACAAATACACGATGGTACCGGATTATTCCGATGCCGGAGATGGAACCTATGCAGGGGCTTGTACAAACGAGTACGGACTATCCATTACGGCTACTGTATCGGCTTACGTAAAGCCGGAAATTGAGGAAGTTGATCCTTATGTTGAGGGCTCTTTGCGTGAAGCTGCGCTTACCGGAATTATTGCAGCAACCTGTAAAACTGCAAAGGATGGGGTCAAGCTTCTGGCAGACATTATTGAAACATCCGGCTCGGAAGAAGGAAATGTAATCATGCTTGCCGACCAAAATGAGGCATGGATTTTTGAAGTTTATAGTGGACATTTGTGGGCAGCACAAAAAATGCCAACTGATAAAATAGCTGTGTTTGGAAATCAATTTATGATAGAAACGGTCGATCCAAGTGATACAGAAAATTTCATGCATCATAAGGATTTATTTACAACAGCAGATAAAAATGGATGGACAAAAAAAGTAGATGGTAAGGTACACCTTGCGCTAACCTTTGCAGCTCCAAGAGATGACTATTCAAATATGCGTACTTGGATGGGGCATAGATTGTTAGCACCATCCACAGTAGGAGAATATAAAACAGAAACTATGTATCCTTTGTTTTATAATCCGGACAAAAAAGTATCTGCATTGGACGCGATGGATGTTCTTCGCAATCGTTATGAAGGAACAAAATATGATGGTGCACTGCCTGAAAATAAGGGACTTCGTTTTATTGGTGTAGAACGACAATCACAAATTCATGTAATTCAAGTAAAAGAAAATTATCCGGCTGAAATTTCAGCATTGCAGTGGCTTGCTTTTGGTAATGCAGAGCATTCCGTATTTTTACCGAATTTTAGTGGAATCAATGACACGTATTCCGCTTACAAAGTAGATGGTGAACGACCAAATTATGATGGTGCTTACTGGAAGTTTAAGAGAATTTGCGCGTTAGCAGAGCAAAACAGAAGCTTCTATGGGCAGGGGGTACGAGACTATTGGAACTTATATGAAGAAAGTTTATACAAAGATATGCAAAAAGCAGAGAAACAGATGATTGCTCTTTATGCAAAAGATCCAAAAGCGGCGAAAGATTATATAACGAAGTTGCATATGGACATAGCAAAGAAAGCTTGTTTCGATGCAGATTATCTTTATAATGAATTGCTGTATTTTGTTATGGATCGTAATGGACGCAAACTAGATCGAATTGGTGGACCGTTTGTTGCAAGTATCGCAATTCGAGATGCGGCACATATGAAGGGGTATAGTATAAAATGGACTGCAAAGGATAAGCCGATTACTTTAACAAAGGGTTCTACGGTTTATAGCATTACTCCTGGAGATTTAGAATACAAAATTGCTAAGAATGGGACTACGACAACCGAAAAAATGTCAGAGGCTCCTCGTGTAGAAAAAGGAATTACGTATTTACCATTGGATTTTGTATCTGGATTATAAGCAAAAATAGTAAGCAAATAAATTAGTTCATAAAAGAGGCTGCTTTTTTTATAAAGAACGAAAAAAAATCAGTCTCTTTTAATTGCATAAGAGACACTGCTATATATTAATGAAAAAGAAAGGGAAAGGATGCAGTGCTGTTTCGGGTTGCGATTTCCAATAATAAGTGAAAATCGGAAGTGCAGAGTGGCGGAAGCCACTTTTTTATTATGTAGGAAATATCGTTTGCACTTTTT
>JAYFPL010000060.1:0-6982 GCA_034927775.1 Anaerovorax sp.
TGCTCATCTTAATTTGGTTCAATGGAGATTGCATCCATTCCAATCCCCTTCTTTCCTGTATTTATAAGATATTCCAGAACATCTGTATCAGCAACGGTAAAATCACCATAATACTTATCCGTACCCCAATAACGACTCCATCCTGAAGAAAAGAGAACAAAATCTGCCTCGTCTATTTCTTTCTGTTGTTTTAATATGTATGACATATTAATTCGGTCACCCTCACATAGGTCATGACAATCTACCACAATTGCTTTACCAACAAATTGAGATACATCAAAAGCGTCAAGTGTCATCCCTTCGGGTTTAATATGTGCCGGAGCATCCATATGTGTACCTGTGTGTGAGAACATGTGTAGTATGGTTTCCTTGAATCCATCTTTTTCATAAGTATTCGCCTGAATTAAATTCGGACCTTCGGTACCCGGATAAACCGGCATACTTTCTTCAATTACATGAGTCAAATCAACAATTTTCAAGCTATCATTCCTTTCTCTATTGTTTCTTTTAAGTCAGATGAGTCTTTTCTATTTTGGGGAATGTTCATAATTATAATGGAAGATAATACACAAGCAATTCCCAATATCTTAATGATCCCGACCGCTTCTCGAAAGATTAAAAATCCAATCAATGCCGCAACCACAGTTTCTACCGAAGCAATAATCGGTACCTTTGATGCTTCTAAGCCTTTTGACAATCCTTTCATGTAAAGTAAGTAAGCCCCCGCTGTAGGAATAATACCATAAGCAATGGATATGATAATAAATTTCCAACTTATTATCGCACCTATGCTCTCCCAAGGATGGCTGAAGATTCCCATAGTTAACCACCCAAACAGAAAACTATAAAAAACAATCGTCATAGGCGGACAATCACCGGATATTTTTTTTGAAAGAATCGTCATCAACCCATATAAGAACCCGGCTGCAATACCAATCAGTACCCCATATACTGAGAATTGGACAGTAGAAAAATTCCCACCCGTTACTGTTAAGGTGCATCCCACAATATTTACAGCTAATGCTGCGAGTTTTTTCCAGCCAATGGTTTCTTTAAAAAAGATCCACGACATGATACAGACAAAAATAGGAGCTGTATAAAGTAATACTGATGCAGTTGCTACTCCGACATTTCCTACGGCTTCTGTATAACATAGATTAAACCCTGCTTGTGAAAAAACACCCGAAAGAAAACAAAATAATAAACTTTTTTTATTAATTAAAAAAAACTTTCTACCACCACCCATTATATACATAATTGGTACTAAAAGCAAAAATCCTATAAACAAGCGTAAAAATGCAATTAATGAAGAACCTGCACCTAAACCATTAAAAAGGTTTACGAATAAACCAATGGTTCCCCATAAACTACCTGAAATAAATATCATTCCATAACCTATGCTTTTTTCTTTTTGTATCATCGTTTTTTCCTTATCTTTATCCACAAAACTATATTAGTAATAATAAATGACAACGTACACTATTATATTTAGCAAGGTTCATGCCATAGGTTTAATTATCCTGGAACTTTAGCATTTGCAATCATTTGAGCAATTTTAAAATATTTTTCATTTAAAGCTGCATTACAATGGAGTTTTAGTTGACTTAAATTTAAGTTACTAATGACTTATTCCTGCATTTTTCTCATTTAATAATTTAAATATTAAAAGTTATTTTCTTCAAAAAGTAAAATTATAAGTTGCTACCAACTTATAATTTAAAACAATTTTAGAGTTTATTTATTTTAATCAAACATAATCGGTTATTTATTGTTATAACCATTATCTTTCTTTTACTTTAAGATTGCGTTTTGTCTAACTTATTTATTATCTATTGATATTTTCTTTGCATTCGTCAACCGAAAGATTGCTTCTGCATAAATCGATGTTGCCTTTTTAAAGGATTCTAGTGAGATGTATTCATTTTTTTGATGCATACGATCCTCTTCATTTGGAAACATAGCTCCATATGCAACAGTATTCGGCATCGAGCGTGCATAAGTCGCACCTCCGATAACAATTGGCTTACTTTTAACATCACCTGTATACTTTTGATACACTTCCATTAAAGTAGAAATCATAGAATCTTCAACAGGTCGGTATAACGGATCTTTATGTTCCAGCTTTATAATGCCTAAATTATAGGACTCAAGGATTTCCTTCATTCCGTTAAAAACTTGTTCTTCCGTCACTGTCAATGGATAGCGTACATTGATTAAAAGACGCGCTGCTCCTTCATCAACTTTTGCAACTCCAACGTTTAATATTAAATTACCGGAAATATCATCCGATAATCGGCATCCCAAAGAATTTCCATCTGTTTCAAATCCTATGTGTTTATTATAAAAATCAATAAAATCACTAACATCTTCATTTGCAAAACCAATCTGTTTTGCAAATGCCATTAAAACAGAAATTGCATTTAATCCCTTCCAAGGAGCTGCACCATGTGCTGTTTTTCCTTTTGCCTCTATCTCTAGACTCTTCCCTCTTTGCCGAGCAGTTAAATCATAACCCGTTTCTTCTTTAAATGTATTTAGTTTTTCCTTGATTGCATCATAGGAATCAGCTCGGACCAGCAATTTTGCATGATCAGCAACAACATTTGCTGCCAGTCCACCACTCATACTTCGAAATGTTAAACCTTTTGAAATCGATTTGTTTATTTTTTTTGCCAGTTCAAAAACAAGAAGACCCATCTCTCCATGTATCACAGGAAATTTGGAGTCAGGTGTAAATCCAAAATCAGCGGCAGGAACTTTTTTTAAATAATACTCCATACCCTTCCAATTAGTTTCTTCATCCAAACCCAAAATCAAACGCACTTTTTTCTGCGGTTCATAGCCGGCATCCCTAATTGCACGCATTGCAAAATACGCTGCAATCAACGGCCCTTTATCGTCACTGGTTCCTCTTCCGAACATTTTTCCATCTACAATTTCTCCCGCATAAGGTTCATATTCCCATCCATCGCTTTCGGGCACAACATCCAAATGTCCTAAAATCCCCATGGTCTCTTTTTCATGGCCAATTACTTCACCTTGCTCACTATACAAAGTACCACCGAATTCTATGTGACCACCATATTCATCCACATTCAAACTCTGAAATCCATCAGCATTTGCCTTATCCAGCATATAATGCAATGCGTTATGTACACCTACTCCAAAAGGAAACTCTTCTGTTGCAGACTCTTCCACACTTTTTATTGCAACCAGTTCTTGTAAAGTTCGAATCATTTCCTCTTCATTCAGTTTTACTCTATGTTGGATCTCTGACAATGCGATTTCTTGTTCTTTGCAATTCTGATTGAGAAAATCCATCACGTGACCTCCTTTAATTTGCAAGCAATGCATTTACATCATCCAACGCTTGCTGCGCACGGTTGATATGCCCAGAATTCTTTAAAGATGGATTGTTTACTAAATCTTCATCAAGCGGTACAATGGTATAAACTAATTTTCCTTTATAAGTATACTTATCCACCCATGTCGGCATTACCTCTTGAGATATCGTTAAGATCTGGCCTGTACTCTTCATATAAGAAAGATTTACCGTTGCAATCATGCCCTGTTCTGTGTATCGATTATTTAATGTTTCCAATCTCTGATTGGAAATAAAATTTCCCATAGAATAGAAAACCGGTACTTTTTTTCCCGTATTTGCGTTTTCTATGATTTCCATTCCCTGAAGCACATGTGGGTGTGAAGCAAAAACGATATCGACTCCCATATCAGCAGCTCTTCGCGCAATGTTTTGCTGCCAATCATTCGGTGAACGCTGGTATTCTTCACCCCAATGAAAATAACTAATTACAATGTCAGCGCCTTCCTCTCTTGCTTTTTTTATATCATCCGCAAGATGCTGCAAGTCTTCATCTAATGTATTGTAATTAAAATGATTGATTAATTCTTCTGCTTCTGAATTTAATAGGTTTCCATTAATTGTTGTCTGACCATTTTGGCTTGGTGTCTCATAAGTATAAGCCATCACTGCAATTTTAACGTCTTTTGCATCAATTAATGCATATCTGGATTCTCCAGCTTTCCTAGATCCGACCGTAGCAAACCCGGCTTCTCTCAATACATCAATGGTTCGTTGCATTCCTGAAAATCCCGTATCCATCATATGATTATTTGCGGTAATGGCAACGTCAAACCCAGCATCTTTCAACGCATTAGCCAAGGTTTCCGGTGCACTGAACAATGGATATCCTGAATACGGTTCGCCTCGGAATGTTGTCTCCACATTACAAAGTGCAATATCTGCACTTTCAATATATTTTTTAATATATTGAAAATTATTTATAAAATCAAAGGAATCTGTTTGTGAGTTATATTGTGCTTCTAACTGCGGTTTGTGAACCATGATGTCGCCTACGCAAGAAATTTTTAAGTCAATAGGCTCTTCTATCATTGGTTCCGGCTCCAATGCAATGTCCAACCCATTATGCGAAAATAGCGGGAATATAAATATTCCCGCTGCAAAAATCATGATCCCGATTATGCCCCCGAAGAACAAGCGTCTTCTGGCACGTTGCCTTCTTCTACGCTCGTTTCTTTTGTTCCCCTTTATCTGTGTCATTTTTTCTCTTATTAAACGCTTTCTACAGCAGTGATTTCCGGATACTGCTCTTTTAACAAACGTTCAATGCCTTGCTTAATTGTCATCTGTGCATGAGGGCAGCCTGCACAATGTCCCTGCAATCTTACTTTTACCACATTATCTGCAGTAAGTTCAACGAATTCTACATCGCCACCGTCTCTTTGTAAAAACGGTCTAATATTATCTAATGCAGCAATAATTTTTTCTTCCATCATTTTTTCCTTTCTTTTTTACTGTCCCCAAGTAGGTTCAGCCGTATATTTATGCACAAACGCGCCATTTTCAACCGCTTCAATGACAACCGATTTGACCGGATCACCGGTTAAGTTCAATGAAATACTTCCGGTTGCGCCTTGAAATTCTTTGGTTTTAAAAAGTTGGTCGCGAATTGTTTCACCATTAAGTGCAGTTCCTGCATTGTTTAATGCATTCACTGCCAGCAAATACGCATCAAAACCTAAAGCAACTGCACTTTCAGGTTTTTCTTCCACTCCATATTCCTTCTGATATGCCTCTAAAAAAAGCTGACTCATCTCTGTTAAAGAAGATTCCGCATCGAATAGCGTTGTGAAAGCTGCACCTTCCACTGCTTGTCCACCCTTTTTTAAGAAGTTCTCCGTATCCCATTTATCGGTTCCCACAAAAGTAGCGGTAATTCCCTTTTCCTTTGCTTGCTTTAAAATTGTAATTCCCTCTTCTTCGGTACAAGGTAAGTAAACAATCGGTACACCTGAAGCTGAAATGGCATCCAATTGTTCCGAATAATCTTTATCTCCCTTTTTAAATTCCAAGGTATTTACAATTGCATTAGGATCACCGGTGAGAGCAATCATTTTATCCGAAAACATCTGAGACATCGCAGAGGCATAATCATTATCCGTTTGCTTCAACACAATTGCTTGTGAAACGCCTAAGCTTTCATTCACAAATTTCGCCGCTGCATTTCCTTGAAATGAATCTACAAAGCATGCCCTGAAATAAAAGTCGCTGCTGCTTGTTACTAATGGATTTGTACAAGTTGCAGCAATAGCAGGAATTTTTTCTTTTTTAAAGATATCACTTCCAACCAAGCTTAATGCATTTCCATAGCTCCCTAATACCAAAGCCACGCGTTTTTCGACTAATTCCTTTGCCGCTGCTTCAGCCGCAAATACATCAGATTTATTGTCTGCATAAATCAGTTCCACCTGTTTTCCTAAAGCTTGCGGAAATAATTTATGTGCAAGTTCAATTCCCTTTATTTCCAGTTCTGCTTCTTCTTTATCTGCTCCGGATAAAGGCTGATAAACTCCAAATCGAACCACTTCCTCTGTTTTCTTTGTAAAGAAACCCTGTTGGAAATTTTCGAAAGTCGCACAACCACCAAGCAGACTCATCAGTAATACTACTACACTGCAAAGCAATGCAAGCCTTCTTTTTCTCTTTTGTGTCATCCTTTTGTTATTCTCCTAAATATGCTTTTCGAACTCCATCGTTTTGCAGAAGTTCTTTGCCCGGACCGGACAATATAATTTTTCCGGTTTCCATTACATAACCGTAATCCGATATTTCCAAAGCTGCTTTTGCATTTTGTTCAATGAGTAGTACATTTACTCCAGCTTGATTGATTTCTTTAATAATATTAAAAATATTTTTTACAATAATTGGAGCTAATCCCAAAGATGGTTCATCCATCATTAACAGTTTAGGTTTACTCATAAGTGCACGAGCAACTGCAAGCATTTGCTGTTCTCCGCCGGAAAGTGTACCCGCCTGCTGCCATTTTCTTTCTTCCAGCCGCGGAAATAAATTATACACCCATTTTTCATCCTTTGCAATCTGCTCTTTATCTTTTCTTACATACGCTCCTAGCATAACATTTTCTGCAACCGTCAAATCCGGAAATACACGACGACCTTCTGGACAAAGAATAATCCCTTCCTTGACCATATCCTTCGTCTTTAAATTTGTGATATCTATCCCATCACATACAATGCTACCTTCTGTTTTAGGAACAAGACCCATAACTGACTTTAAAGTTGTACTTTTACCAGCACCATTTGCACCGATCAAAGATATGATTTTACCATCCGGCACTTCCAAGCTGATACCTCGCAGGGCATGAATTCCACCATAATGTACGTTTAAATTCTCAATTTTTAACATGATTATTCCACCCCCAAGTAAGCATCGATAACTTTTTGATTGCTTTGTATCTCCTTTGGAGTGCCCTCCGCGATGTTAATACCATACTCTAATACATAAATACGGTCACAAATACCCATAACTACCTGCATATGGTGCTCAATCATCAGCACAGAAAGGTCAAATTCATCACGAATTCTTCCAACAAATTGCATCAATTCATCGGATTCCTGTGGATTCATGCCGGCAGCCGGT
>JAYFPL010000185.1:0-6643 GCA_034927775.1 Anaerovorax sp.
ATTTCCGTACTCGTCTTACGCATACACTTGAAGTCGCTCAAATTGCAAGAACCATTTCAAGAGGGCTTGGTTTGAATGAAGATTTGACGGAGGCCATCGCGATGGGCCATGATTTAGGGCATACTCCTTTTGGTCACAATGGAGAAGCATTTTTGGATGAGCGACATCCCGGTGGATTTCAGCACAATGTGCAAAGCCTTCGTGTTGTTGATTATCTTGAGAGAAATCAACATGGAAGAGCCATGAATCTTACGTTTGAAGTCAGAGATGGAATATTAAATCATACCGGACCCGATAAGCCAATTACTTTAGAAGGTCAGGTGGTGAAATTCAGTGACCGAATTGCTTACATTAACCATGACATTGATGATGCAATTCGAGGTGGAATTATATCTCAAGATGATTTACCAAACGAATGCATATTAGGATTAGGTGATAATCATAGAAAGCGTATCGATACTTTGGTATGTGATTTAATTCATAATAGTGACGGAAAAAATGAAATTATTATGAGTGAGCCCTCATTAAATCTAATGAATCATCTTCGTAATTTTATGTTTGAAAATGTTTATCATAGTAAAGTGGTAAAAAAAGATGAGGAATTAGATAAAATTCGGAATATGATTTTCTTTTTATATGATTATTTTTTGAATAATCCGGATAAACTCCCAAAAGAGCGGTTAGAAATGGTTAATGAGTTTGACTTGACGGAAGTTGTCAAGGATCACATTGCAGGTATGACTGATCGTTATGCTGTAAATATGTTTAATGAGATTTTTGTTCCAAAGGGTTGGAAGTAATTTATAAAAAAAAGAAAAAAGTTTTATAAAAAAAAAGGAAAGCAATCTCTTTTGTCGAATATGATTAAGAAATCATATTGTATTGCTGACGACAATACATCCAAAGAGTGGAGTTGTTTCGGAATTGAGTGCAGGATTTCAGGAAAATGTGATAGAGGAAATTAAAAGTAGGTGCAGCATTGTTGATGTAATCGGTCGCCATGTGGTTTTAAAAAGAGCCGGCAGTAATTACAAAGGGGTTTGCCCTTTTCACAATGAAAAGACGCCTTCTTTTGTTGTTTCCGATGCAAAACAAATTTTTACATGTTTTGGCTGTGGCGCAAGCGGAGATGTGATTGAGTTTGTAAAACGATATCATAATTTAGATTTTCAGGATGCCATAGAAAAATTAGCAGCAGAATATGGAATCGAAATAAAAAAGAATGAATATGATAAAGAATCAAAAAAAGCAATTTATTATGAAATAAACAGAGAAGCCGCATCCTTTTTTTATCGTAGATTCACCCGTTCTATTAATCCAGGAATTGAATATATGAAAAAGAGAGGCTTAGATCCAATTACACTTAAGAAGTTTGGCATTGGATATGCAGATGAAAAGTGGGACAGCCTTTATCGCTATTTTATGGAAAAAGGGACGGATGTTAAACTATTATTAGAGCTTGGTTTGGTTTCGCAATCAAAAGGTCGTTATTATGACAAATTTCGAAATCGAATTATGTTCCCTATTATTAATACCCGGGGTAAAGTAATTGGATTTGGTGGAAGAGCGATTGGTAATGATATGCCAAAATACTTAAATTCACCGGAATCACCAATATTTTTTAAAAAAAATAATTTATATGGATTGAATTTAACCAGACAGGATATTAATAAAGAGGACTATGCTATTTTAGTAGAAGGTTACATGGATGTCATTTCTCTTTATAAAAATGGGATAAAAAATGTTTCAGCTTCTTTGGGTACTGCTTTGACAGAGAATCAAGCATCAATGCTCAAACGTTATACAGATCATATCGTTTTATCCTATGACGCGGATGAAGCTGGGCAGGCTGCTACGTTACGAGGAATGGATATTCTTCATCGTATGGGCTGTAAGGTAAAAGTACTTCATATCCCTGAAGGGAAAGACCCCGATGAGTTTATAAAGAAAAATGGAAAAGATGCTTATTTGCAGCTGATTAAAAAAGCGCTTCCTTTTGCTAGTTATAAAATTCAACGATTAAAACAAAAATATGATTTACACTCAACCGAGGAAAGTGTAATGTTTTTACAGGAAACGGCTAAGATTTTGAGACAATTAAGTCCCATTGAAGCCGATGTTTATATTAAAAAAATTGCAAATGAAACTCGGATTTCTGAAGGTGCCATTCGCCTTGAGGTTTATGGAGCCAATATGGAAAATTTAAATCCCAAAACAAGGGATAATGCTTCTTTTGAACGTAAGGAGGATGACAAAAAAACAGAGAAGAAGCCGGATGATTCAAAGCTTCTTTTGGAGAAGAATTTGATAAAGCTTATGCTGCTGAAAAGTTCTTATGTTCCTAGAATAAAGCCTTATGAAACTATTTTTCAAAATCCTTTGTGTATCAGGATTTATGAATTGATTCAATCATTATATTCGGATGATGAGGAAATTGACCGTAAGAAGTTAGCAGATGCTTTAGAACCGGAAGAATATCAAATGTTAATATCCATATGGAGGGATGTCCATCTGGCCGATGATCGAGATGAGGCTGTTTTTTCGGACTGTATTTCTCATATTGAGGATGGCATTCGACATAAAAGAGAAAGAGAAATTATTCAAATTCTTTCTTTGGCTGATGAGGATATGGATTCTAGTGTGATTGAAGATCTCACTAGAGAATTGATGGAAATACAAAAACAAAAAATGCAAAGATAAATGAGCAGAGGAGTATATTTTATGGGGTATGAAACAGAAAGCCATGACGAAAAAAACTTTAGTGCAGTCACTGAGTTGATTGAAAAAGCGAAGAGAAAAGGTTCCATTTCTTTTCAGGAAATATCAGATCAGTTGGAGCACATAGACCTTGATAAAAATCAGATGGATGATATATACGATGCACTGGTTTCTATGGGTATCGAAATTGTAAGTGAAGCGGACCCAGATGATTTTGAAATATTGGCACTTGAGCAAGAAGATGATCCAGATATGGAAGTTTTGGGCAAAGAAACTGAAGTAGATTTGGAAGCTACGTTGCCAAAAGGAATTGCAGTAGATGATCCGGTTCGAATGTATTTAAAAGAAATTGGAAAAGTACCTTTGCTCTCAGCCGATGAAGAAATTAATTTGGCAAGAAGAATGGAGCAAGGGGATGAAGAAGCAAAAAAAAGACTATGTGAAGCGAACTTAAGATTGGTTGTAAGCATAGCTAAAAGATATGTTGGTCGTGGAATGCTGTTTCTGGACTTAATCCAGGAAGGCAATTTAGGACTTATAAAAGCGGTAGATAAGTTTGACTGGAGAAAAGGATATAAATTCAGTACATATGCTACCTGGTGGATCCGACAGGCTATTACAAGATCCATAGCGGATCAAGCTAGAACGATTCGTATACCTGTGCATATGGTTGAAACAATCAATAAACTTATCCGTATTTCCAGACAGTTGTTGCAAGAATATGGAAGAGAACCGACCCCAGAGGAAATTGCCGTGGAAATGGATATTTCCGAGGAAAAGGTTCGGGAAATATTAAAAATAGCGCAAGAACCGGTATCTTTGGAAACTCCGATTGGAGAAGAAGAGGATAGTCATTTGGGAGATTTCATTCCGGATGATGATGTACCGGCACCGGCAGAAGCGGCTGCATTCTCTATGCTAAAAGAACAATTGGTTGAAGTACTTGATACGTTAACCGATCGTGAACAGAAAGTATTAAAACTTCGTTTTGGATTGGATGATGGACGTGCCAGAACTTTAGAAGAAGTTGGTCGGCGATTTGATGTAACACGTGAACGTATTCGACAAATTGAAGCAAAGGCATTACGTAAATTACGTCATCCAAGCCGCAGTAAAAAATTAAAAGATTATTTGGAATAAAGGAGTACCTATGGTGAAGTTATCAAGAAGGCTACAAACAATAGCTGAAAAGATTCACGTAGGGGAGACGGTTGCAGATATAGGCACAGACCATGGTTTGTTGCCTATTTTTCTGTATGAAAATACCATTTCTCCTTATGTCATACTTGTTGATATTAACGAAGGCCCTCTGGAAAAAGCAAGGGAGAATATTAATCGATATACAAAGAATCTGATCTTTGACATAAGATTGGGAAGCGGATTGGAACCTTTAAAGGTCAGAGAAGTAGACGTTGTGGTAATTGCTGGAATGGGCGGACTTCTCATGTGTGAAATTTTGCAAAAAGACTTGCAAAAAACAAAAAGTTATGGTAAATTAATTCTTCAACCTCGAAATGCTCCTGAAAAATTAAGAAAATGGTTATTGCTTCATGGATTTCAAATTACGGATGAAGTTCTGGTTGAAGAAGGAAGATTTCTTTGTGAAATCATTGTGGCACAACCAATAGAATCAGCAGATGTATTCTCTAAAGAACAAATTAATCATATGGAAACTATGTTAGAGCTAGAAGTCAATCCCATACTTTTTAAGAAACGAGATCCCTTATTACCTGCCTATATAAGAAACAAAATTAGAATTGAGAAGACTATCTTAAAAGAGATTGTTTCAGGGGTAGGGGATTCTTCACATGAGAGATGCAATGAAGCCAATCGACGTATTTGCTTGCTAACAGAAAAAATGAAGCATATGGAAGTGGAATCAGATTAGGGAGGATAGATACGATGAGTATATCAATGCATGAATGCCGAAAAATATTCAATGAAATTGCACCGGAAACATTACAGGAATCTTGGGATAATTGTGGTATGCAAATTGATATGGGGCGAGAATATGTAGAACGTATTTTAGTTTGCTTAGAGATTACTAAGGATATCGTTAATGAAGCTATCGAGGAAAACATCGATTTAATTGTAACGCATCATCCGCTTTTATTTCATAGTATAAAAAAAATAGATAAAAATACCATTATAGGTAATTATTTAATTGACTTGATTTTTACCGGCATTTCGGTGTATGCTTCTCATACGGCCTTTGATACAGCAGATGGTGGAAATAATGATGATCTTGCAAAAAGACTTGGGCTCTTGGATATTTCGCAAATGAAAAATGAAGAATGGAGAGAAGAAAGAGCAATGGGTAGAATGGGGTATTTACCACAGCCAATGTCTCTTTCAAAGCTTGCGGAAGTTTTAGATAAAACTTTGGGGTATTGCGGTGGAATTAAAATTTCAGGAGATACAGATACTATCATTAAAAAGGTGGGTCTTTGTACAGGGGCAGCCGGTGAGTTTATTGAACAGGCTACACAATGTGGTTGTGATGTATATATCACAGGTGATGTAAAGCATCATGAAGCACAAATGGCAAAAGAAATGGGTATTTGCCTTATTGATGCGGGACATTACGGAACGGAGCATTTGTTTCAACAAAATATGGCAGCACAGCTTCGAGATAAAACAAATGGACGTGTTGTTATTATTGAATCAAAAATAGATTTAAATCCATACAATTTTATGATATAATAAATACGATTTATGTAACAAAATCAAATAGTATCAAATGATTTTGTCTTAAATGTATTTATTGTATCCTTGTGAAGCAAACCGGAGCAACGGTTTGCACTTATGATATAATAGAAAAGATATGAGTAAGCCAGACAGTCGCAGGTAGCGTATGCTGCGTGAGGAAAGTCCGGGCTCCATAGGGCAAGGGTGCCAGATAACGTCTGGCGAAGGTGACTTTAGGGAAAGTGCAACAGAGATATACCGCCACATTTATGTGGTAAGGGTGAAAAGGTGAGGTAAGAGCTTACCGGCAGGGTGGTAACATCCTGCGTCCATGTAAACCCCACCCGGAGCAAGACCAAGTAGGGAGGTAATTGCAGTTTCGGCTGTATAATGCCTGAAAGGCGACGGCCCGTCGCTTCCCGGAAGGTAGGTCGCATGAGCGTATTGGTGACAATGCGCCTAGATAGATGATTGTCGAATACAGACCCCGGCGTATAGACTTACTCATATTGTAAAAATATAATGTTGAAATTCAAACGTTTTAAAGATACCAATCTCTAAATAGTAAACAAGGCTTTTTATCCTAATTTTAGGTGAGCTGGACACTATTTAGAGTTTTTTTTATGCAAAAATATCCTAATTAAGTTTAATATCTAATGCTATAAAAAAGAGCCTCTCGGCTCTTTTTTACATAAAATTCCGAATTATTTATAAAGAATATACTTGATTTTAGATTTAATATAGTTTAACATGTTTATTATATGAACAATATGTTCGCACAATAAACACAAAGGAGGAGAAATGGAAAACTTAAAAAAAACTATTTTAGAATTTATATCTGAAAGGGAACTGATACAGATGTTAATGGATCTGATTCAGATACCATCCTATACAGGTATAAAGAATCAGGAGACTGGTGTTGCGAAATACATAAAATCTCTATTTGATAAAGAAGGGATTGCGTGTTGGTTAGAAGAAATTGAAAATGGAAGATGCAATGTTATTGCAAAATTAAAAGGTTCCGGAGGTGGAAAAACACTTTTGCTAAACGGTCATACGGATACTGTCTGTCCATATGATATGGAAAAAGCATTAGAACCATATATTTATGAAGAAAGAATATATGGAAGAGGTGCCTCGGATATGAAAGGTCCATTGGTATCAATGATTGGTGCAATGATTGCCATCAAAAGGTCAGGAATTACAATAAATGGAGATATTATTTTTGCTGGTGTAG
>JAYFPL010000123.1:0-17577 GCA_034927775.1 Anaerovorax sp.
AAAAAGTGAATCTCTGATTCAATCATGCAAACGGCATCTTTAGTGGCGTTTGTTTTGATTACTTTTTTACTATCTCCGGTCTTTCGATTGATCATGTAAATACCATCATCTTTTAACGTATAAATATAGTTGCCCTCAAGATAGTTTCTTTTTCCTACTTCTAAATTCAAGGTAGTAAGATGTGCACCTGTGCTTCGATCTAAAAGTAATGTCTTTCCATTTCGAACAACATAGATATATTGGTCTTCCGAATCAAACTGTATAATCTCTTTTGTCACACCATGAGGATAAAAATTAATAGGAAATGTATTGTTGTCAAAGGTATATGACCACACATTTTTTTCTGTTTCTAAATCAATCGCTTTTAAGGTGTATGGCGGTAAAAATGTGCATAGACCATACTGATTAACACTAAGCCCACAATTAATTAAATAAAGATATTCATCATCTACAGCATAACCAACAATTTCAGCATCGGTATAACCAATTGCTCCTCCCATACTTTCTTGATAAATATGTTTATATCTATCTACACTTTTATCCGTATAAAATGGCTTTCCAAGCTTTTTTACGGTAATGTTTGCATCAATTGCATTTCCTAAGAAGTAGCTCTGCATGGTGTTAATGCCATTTTTTAACTTGTAATACTCTTCGGTATTTCCTGCAAGCAATAAGATGTCTGCTGTTCTTGGTGTAAGTGGCTTTAAACTAACTACAGGTGCAATGTTATCCACCTTTGTGATTGCTGTGGTATCTGCTGTCAAATAGTCCGCATCGGTGATGTACTCCGGCAAGGTTTCTTCTGTCCATACATCCTTTACATGAAGGCGCAGCCTTACCTTTCCAACTCCTATTTTATTTACGGAAATAATCTTCTTTGTGCCAAAGGAGTTGTCGGTAAATCCCGCTTTCTTTTCTGCCTTTTCTTCTATTTCTCCTTTAAAGCTTTCATCAACATTACTATCTTCTGTGATGTACCAAGTACGTTCCAACTGATCGCCGTCGCTGCTGCTTACATCTTCCATTTCAATTTTTGCGGTATTCGTTCCTTTCTCACGGAAAAATGCATCCTGAACGGAAATTTTAGCATCCGGCGGTAAATCCGGCTGTATAGTAAATTCCTTTTCTATTTCGTCCCATAATCCTCGACTGTCTTGAGCATACACCTTATATCTGAATTTCTCCGGCTTCGTATTTTTCGTCAAAAATAGTAGCTGACAGTTTGTCCAGTATTGGTCAGACTCTAATTTCTCAATTGGACGTGTTTTAATACCATCGGTATTATCTAGTTCATTTTCTTTTTCGTCTATGTTGTGATCCAAATGAACGGTTTCACCTGTCTCTAAATTTGTGACTTCTGCCCACACTCTCTTTAAAGGACTTTGTGGATTTGTCGCCACTTGAATATTAAGTACCTGTTTTCGATTTTGTTTTTGTGTTCCTCCTAACCTTGCAAGAACGGTTGGTGTTTTTAATACCTCAATCGGTTTTACATCGTAAAGGCTTCCGCTGTTTTTCGGACTGATTTTTAATTGTACGTTATAATATCCCTTGTTTGGAAAAGTTGCTGTTGCATAAATCGGTGTGCTGTTTTTTCGGATGCTTCCGGCTCCGCTTTCTAGGATAGAAAAACGGTTGCTTGCTTTTCCTTCTTCATAGGCTCTTAAAGCAGAATAGTCTTCTCCATCCACAACATAAGTAGATTCATCTTCTGCTATAACCGGATGCCCTTCATAAGTAAATTCCGGAAGAGATAAAATAACAGTAGCGTCTACTACTGAACCGTCGATAATATTAATTGTCTTTCTAATTTCTTTCACTTGTCCATAAGTGTCATATACGGTAAGTCGATAAAAAATCACACCCTCTTTATTATATGACTCTGTTATTTGTCCCCCTGTGTTTTCTCCTGCTTTCCCTGTTCCATCCCATATAATTATATTTTTCCAACTTCCATCACCATAATGTCTGTCTAATACTGCATAATCTATCGTATCATCATTATCTACGACAGATGCATCAGATACGTTATAGCTTTCTCCATTTTTTGCAGATGAAGGAACATTAAGACCTGGTTCGAAATCTCCTACAGTTGTTTCTACCATATAAGAATAGGTGATCTCTATAATTACCGGAATATAGTAGCGATAACCTTCTACTTCATCTAATTGTCCCGAATTCGTAATATCCCTACCATTGATTCCCGTATTTGTTTTTAAGATTGTATTGACCGTATAAGTAACCGATTTTTCAGTTGAATTATATGATGAATTTCCCGAAAGATTTCCACTAATTACAGACCAAGCACGATACTCGTCATCATTATAATCTTTATTAAACTTGCCTGAGCAGCTTATAAATGTTCCTCTCTTTGGAATCACATCCGCTGGTATTGTAAATCTAGCGGAGACAAAAGAACCTTGTTTAATATCTTTTTGCCAAGTACCATCCGCATGTTTCCAAATATCGTAATAAGCTAAGTCATTGATTGTTTCTGTTTTTGTAATTATTTCTGTTTTGGTAACAGCAAAGCTCCTATTTGGAGCAATAAAAAACCCTGTAATCAACAGGGTTATGGTTAAAAGAATAAAAATTCCTCTTTGTATTAATTTATTTTGAGCTATCATTAGAAAAGAACGCTCCTTTCTTATTACAATGTTACATCTGTATATTGATATATATTTTCTTTATCTCCTGAGAAGGTTAAAAACGGTGTTTTACCATCTATCTTTATCCTGTCTCTATCCGGATTCATTAAATAAATATAATAACCATCTTCAACATAATAGTTTAAGCCACTTGTAAAACACATAGATGATACTTGCATATTATCTATATACATACTAATATTACCATAGCATATTGTAGAATAAATCACGATACGCCCGATAGAATTGACTTCTATTTTTTTAATGCCGTTATATCCAAGCTTTACTTCATTAGAAATACGAGTCGATGTCATATTCCCAATTTTAAGTTCTATCCTTTTCTTTTCTTTTTCCAGCTCTTCCTTAACCTTCTTAAGCGATTCCACAGTTACTGGCGTTCTCTTTTCCGGTTCGATGAAGCGGTAAATGACGAGCGCAGATTCCGCACGGTTTAGTGTTCCCTCCGGCTTAAAAGTCTGATCGGTATATCCGGAAAGAATTCCCGTAGCATAGGATTTAATGATATGATAATCATACTTTGTGGTACTGTCTACGTCTTTTACGGTTTTCTCAATCTCCGAATAGTTTTCGATATCGATCCTTCCAAGTCCATTACTGATAATAAGCGCCATATACTTTCTTGGAATTGGCTGATTGAGCATGCTCTTATCAATATCTGCTTCTTCAAATAGCTTTAATTCTAATGCTTTTTGATAATAGTTATATGCCCAATGGTGTGGTTTTTCTGCAACGGTCAATTCATAATCTTTATCTTTAGTCGCGATTACCATCATTTTTATAAACTCACTATAAGTTACCATATTTTGCGGTCTGAAACTTTTATCCGGATACCCTTTGATAATGTCTTTGTCAGACATTTCCTTTACAGATTCATATGCCCAATTTGTAGTTTTTAAGTCTATATATTGCTGATCGGCAGCATAGATAGCTGTGGATGCAAAAATCATAATACTGGCTAAAGTAATTGAAACTGTTTTTTTCATTTGGATTCCTCCCAATATTTTTCTATTTCTTTATACTTTAAAGTAAGTTTAGTATCAATCATTCGATATTCCCTTTTCATCGTAATCCTAAAAATATATCACTTCAAGATTTTTCTTTTAATTTTATATTATTTTTTAATTATTAAAAAAATAATTATATTTCACACTCAAATTCTTTTCCCCTGTTCATCTTTTATTTTATTTTTTCAATTTTCAAGGTACATTAGTTTGAATAGAAATACCATATATTTACATATTAAATTTATTTACAAATTTTGTCAATTATTTTTAGTTATAAAAAAAGCTGCAAAAATACAGCGTAAAAAGAAATACAGACAGATTCCTTCATAATATTTTATTGTTTGTTTACTAACCTTTCTGTTATAATTTATGGTAAGGATTACCGTTTGGCGGTTGGTCACTTCCGAAAGGAGGTGATAGTTATGATTACATATAGCGAACTCTTTCAGTTTGGATTATTAATTGTAGCCATTATTTCCTTGTGCTTGCACAAGCGTAACTAATGCAAAACCGCCTAATCCTTTTCGGTTTAGACGGCTTTTGAATAAATCACTGTATTTAGGATCTGCCGCCATGCGAAAAGCGGTAATCCTTTTCTTATCTAATATATATCATATAATTTTACTATATGCAAGTCTTTTGCCCTTTTAAAAGATTCCTTTATACTGCCCAAAAAGCATTGCACCCAAAACCGCACAAATGACTGCCTCTCCGAATCCTCCCGTTCGAATGGATAAAAGGTTAATCCTTTTCGTTGAAATGGGAAAAAGCCACATAATTCCTTGTACATTAAGTGTATCTAATATCAAATGGGATAACATACCAGGTATAAATCCATTAAAAAAAAGTATCGTTCGATAAAGATCATCTGGCCCTTTTATCCACATTGGAATAAGAATCGATACAAATGCCCATGTAATAACAATAAATAACGGTGTATGTAAAAATCCTCTATGTTTAAACAGCCCTGAAATAATTGTACCTGCAACTGGTACTTTATGTGTGATCCAACTCTTTGGATGATCAATGTCAGCAAACAATGATCCTAAAACAGCTCCTGTCATTACAGTTGTTTTTTGAATGGGATCATGAATTCCTGCAGTTGAAATAATAGTCAGTCCAGCAGCAACTCCCCCCAAAGTATGTGTCATATAATTCATTTTTTATGCCTCTTCTAATGATGTCTTAAAGAAAAAAGAAATGATTTTTTTAATCACTCCCTTTTTAATGCTTTCTACTATTCTACATAAGTAATTGGAGAAATTGGGTCATCTATAAAATCTTTAAATCCTATGATTTTAATTTGCCTTCCATCTTCTAAAATTGAAGTTTGTCCTACTTTATAAAAAACAGTTCGATAAATAAACAATCTCAAAATCTCAGCATCAAATTTATTACCTGCATCAAGCCACAATTTTTTAATCGCATTTCTTGGTGTCAGAATTGTACCGGAATATCCACCTACTAACTCATCATAAGCTTGACTAATGTGAATGATTCTGCCAAAAAGACTAATTTCTTTACCTTTTTTTCCGCATGGAAAACCAGATCCATCATAATTCTCATGGCGATCTATTATTCCATGTAAAATCACTTCTTCTCTTAATTTTTCTGTTTTCATTGCTATTTCTAATAATAACTTATTGTGTTCGACTAAGACATTCCGATTGCTTTCCTTGTTAATTAGATATTCATTAAAGGTCTCTTTTGATATTTTTGTATAACCAATATCTGCAAATAAGGCTGCAATTGCTAAATCAACTAACTCATCCTCTGACAGCTCCAAGCATAATCCTATCATCAACGACATACTTGCAGTGTTTACACTATGTATAAAGAAAATATCCTTATACATTTTTATTCTTAGAAACTGAGTTTGCAAATCCTTGCTCTGTCGAATTAATAAGGTCAATTTATTTTTAATTGAGGCAGCTCGAGAACGTGCCATTTCAGATTCAATATTTTTTTCAAAAGCATTGAATGAAGGAACCTGAAATAAAACTTTTTCAAAATAATTCTTTTCACTGCCATCAATCTCTTTTTTAATAATCTGCCCTGCAACTACTTGCATATCTTCTCCAATAAATGCATCCATTTTCATTGGAATTGTACTAATCTCATTATACTGATTGACAATCAAAAGTAATTTTTTATAATATTCAATATCCTCATATTCTCGGCTTGAAAGAAACTCTTTCAAATTCGTTTGGGTTGTAACAACCAAAACAAAAAAAGAAGGAGATACATGCTGTCGAATCTTTGATATTAAATCTACATTTAATGCCTTATACCTATTAATTAAAAGTAAACCATCGCCGCGATAAATCGGATGTAAAAGAATATCCCCGGGAATTATTTCTTTAACTCTTTTGTATTGATAATGATTCAATTCCATAATCCACCTCCATCTGACAAAATGGATACTGTACTCAGTACATAACCTTTTAAGTAGATTTTATATCGACAAGTCTTACATTTATTATATCATTTTTTCTTATATCTTCCAATATTTTTGTATCAAGCACTTTATTCTTAATAAAAATAAAAATGTTAGAGTGCATTCTATTTTTAAGAAGCACTCCAACATTTTATTACGAGTGAATACTATAGGCTATATCTTATTTAACAACTAATTATTTTGCCGATTCAAACTCCTCACGTATACGTGATAGAAGTTCTTTATCAGTAATTACATCATATCCAGTTAAAGCCATTGTACAAGCTCCACGATACAAAAGATCACGGCCTTCTTCTGTCACAGTTTTGGCTGCAAATTCACGAGAATGTATTATAAGAGAGGAATCACCGAAACCAATCCAGCCATGAACGCAAGGCGCTTTATAGCTTACATTCCCCAAATCCAAAGAACCAATTCCTGCTTGTGCCGGTCTTACATTATCACCTAATGACTTTTGATTTGCAGTAAACACTTCCAACAATGCCTGATTGGTCACTAAATCATAATAAGTTTCCTCAAAAGAAGAAATCTCCAAACGAGCACCCGTCATAAGAGCTGCACCTTCCGCGATGTGTTTTACGCGCTCTACTGCTGCTTCTGCTGTTGCCCTTTTCTTTGCACGAATGTAAAAACGTGCTTCTGCAAAATCAGGCACAATATTTGGTGCAGATCCGCCATTTGATATATATCCATGAAACTGTACATCATTTGGTACATGTTGACGCAAAGCATTGATTCCGTTGTAAAGTTGTATCAAAGAATCAAGCGCATTAATTCCCTCTTCCGGACATGCTGCTGCATGAGCAGATTTTCCATAATATTGAAATTGAAGAGGGATAAGTGTCAATGAAGAACCACTTTCCTCAGAAACAGGAGCAGGATGTGCCATCATTGCAATCGAAGCATCATCAAACGCACCTTGATCAGCCATCGCAACTTTTGCTCCACTGGTTTCTTCAGCAGGTGTTCCAAAAACAACTACCTTTCCTCCAATCTCAGGAAGGATTGGTTTTAAAGCAGCAGCAGCAAGAAACGCCATAGAACAAATTAAATTATGTCCACATCCATGGCCAATATCTGGTAAAGCGTCATACTCAGCGCACAAAGCTAATGTCGGTCCTTCTTTGCCGCTATCATAAGTAGCTTTAAAAGCAGTAGGAATATCGTAAATTCCTTTTACAACCTCAAATCCGAATCGTTCAAAAGCATCACAAAGCGTATTACAAGCTTTTACCTCTTGATAGCCTAATTCTGGATTTTCATATAAATAATTTGCTATTTGAAAGGCATCATCAAGATAGTCTTTCACATTTTTTTTAATACGCTCTTTCATAATAAACTCCTTTTTAGAACGGTCCAAAGTTTGTCATTTGTGCAACAACAATAAAGATCGCACCTAGTAAATACTGCATACAAATTAATGGTAGAATCCATTTTGCCCACTTCGTCCATGGAATTTTAGCCAGTGCTAATCCAGCCATAAAGTAACCAGAAGTCGGTGTAAAGATATTCGAAATACCATCTCCCAATTGGAATGCCAAACAAGCAGTTTGTCTTGTAACTCCAACCAAGTCTGCCAACGGTGCCATAATTGGAATCGATACTGCCGCCTGACCGCTGCCAGAAGGAACGATAAAGTTTAACAAACATTGGAAAATATACATACCAATTGCAGTTACAGCTGCAGGGAGTTGTCCTAAGAAGTTTGCAGCACTATAAAGAATTGGGTGAATAATATTACCGTCTGTCATAACAACAAGAATTCCTCTTGCAAAACCAACGATCAGAGCACCAGCAGCTACATCTGCCATTCCTTTTCCTAAAGAATTTGCAAATCCATTAAATCCCATACGTCCAATTACAGCAACTATCATAGCCATTCCTAAGAAGAGAGCTGCAATTTCATTCATATACCAACCATACTTTACAACACCATAAATTAAAAGAACGATGGAAGCTGCAAATACCAATAAAATCAATCTTTCTCTTCCACCAAATTCGTGTAGATTTGAAAGATCCAGCTTATCTTCACGAGCAACGTCAACATCATACATTGAAGAAAGCTGCGGATTTCTCTTAATTCTTCTTGCATACAGAATAACAAAAGTAACAGTAATAAGCAACATACAAATGTACAGCACAACGCGAAGCATCATTCCTGAGAATAAAGGAAGACCAGCAATACCCTGTGCAACACCGATTGTAAATGGATTCATGAAAGCACCGGCAAATCCACAACCTGCTCCGCATAAAACCATCGCTGTTCCCGTCATAGAGTCAAAACCCATTGCAATTGCTAAGCTGACCATAATCGGTATAAAAGGTAATGTTTCTTCCGCCATACCAATAATTGCACCACCTAGAGAAAAAGCAATCATAACTGCCGGTATAATTACTATTTCACTCCCGGAAAGCGCTTTCGTAAGACGACCAAGTCCTGCTTCAATTGCTCCAGTATCCTGTAAGACAGTAAAACTACCTCCTACAATGAAAATAAAGAAAATAATGCTTGCACTTTCAACCATACCTCTTGGTATTGAAGTAAGAAATCCCATAATATCTACTGGAGTATTAGCAACACTTTGGAAGGAGGTCGGATCAACAACTTCTCTTCCACTTTCAAGGGTCATCATTTGATACTGCCCTGCCGGAATGATATAAGTAAGCACTGAACAAATCAAAATAATTCCAATTAATAAAACATATACATGCGGTACCTGTAATTTCTTTTTCTTTTCCATTTTTAGGCCTCCTCTTTTAGATATAATCTTTTAAAACTTCGAAGAAATAAAACGGCCAAGTCGATCATTGATGACCTTTCCCTCTTTCAATGCAATACGTCCATTTAAAAGCACCAAATCAATTCCTGTCGGCTCGATTGTAATGTCTTCAAATGTTGCTCCATCTTGAATGGTTTTAGGATCGAATATCGTAATATCCGCATCAAAGCCTTCTTGAATTTGACCTTTTTGGTTGAGCCCCAAGCGTTTGGCCGGTTCCAATGTCATTTTACGTAATGCATCAATCATAGAAATAGATTCAGTCTCTCTTACATACTTTCCAAGTACTCTTGGAAATGTTCCTGCTGCTCTTGGATGCCCATTTCCGTTATTTATAATGCCATCACTTGCAATCATTCCATGTGGATTTGAAATGGCTGCTGCTATTTCCTCTTCATTCATAACAAACGCAACGGCCAACATTTCTGGATACTCTTCTCGAGCTTTTTCAAATAACTCCTTATCACAGAAGAAATTTTTATAAGGCTCATCGGTTAAAAGTATACTGTCATAACTTTTATTCCAACGTTCAAAGCAGCCTTCATTAAAAACAGCCGATCCAATGTGTGTTGAAAAAGCATTATACGGATAAGTGTCATAATCAAGCTTCGGATTTTCTGCAATTGCATCGTTTATTTCCTTGAGTGCATCCTGCATCTGACCCATCGCAGAACAACTACTTAAATGAGAAATTTGGAATTTTTTCTTAGAAGTTTTTGCAATTTCAATCATTTCCTGAATGGCATCCGGAGAACCGGCAGAATCCTCACGGTAATGCATGGAAACAAAGATATCCTCATATTTTTGATCATTTAAGACAGAAAGTACTTCATCAAAAGTGATTCCCGGATCATATTCCAAACCAAAAGAAACTCCAAATGCACCATCTGCTATTTCTTCCTTCATTTTCTCAGAAATCTTTGCAATTACTGATTTTGGTGCATTCGTATAACGATCAATTCCGAATTGATTTCGCATACTGTTATAGCCTGCAAGCAACATATAATTTACTGGGCTTCCACCCAAACGTAATATGCTCTCTTTAAAGGTTTTAACACTTTGATGCTGTAAGCCGCAGTTTCCGCCCAAACAGGTCGTTACTCCCATTTTAAGCATCATTTCTGAAATAACGTATTTCTCACCTTCATTGATAAAATCCTCTTCATGCATGTGAATGTCAATAAAACCGGGAGAAACAATTTTGCCTTCTGCAGAAATGATTGTCTTCGCAGATTCCGTAATTCGGCCAACTTTTAAAATTTTTCCGTCTTTGATACCAATGTCGCCATTGACCATTATGCCTTTCTCATAATCCGGATATTGTGCGGATTGAATGAGTATGTCTAACATGATATCCCCCTTTCTTATACAATATATTTGTTTTGCCTTTCACAATATGTCATTTCATAGCGAATCGGCATAAGTCCATATTATGGAACATAGTCAATATTATGGACTCTTCTGTAGTATAACACTTGAAAACAAACGCGTCAATAGAAATAAAACTGATTTATCAGACTCTTTATATCTGATAGCCAGCATAAAATCTCGAAATCCCTTTCAATTCCTGCTTTATAGGACAATAAAAAAATTACAGTTAGATGAATTCATCTAACTGTAATTTTTTCAACATACATACACACATACCAAATAATCTACAGCAAAATAGGACCAATTTTTTTTGCTGCATCAAATAATTCTTTTAAAAACCTTTCTTTATTTTTATCAAAATGCTTTGATTTAATTGCACCTAAAGAAATACAACCATGAATGCTCCCATTGCTATGAAAGACAGGAACACCCAATCCAACAGTACCATCCAAATATTCATCTGCACTGTCTGCATATCCTCTTTCTATAATTTTTTCATACTCATTTAACAAAGCATTCGGATCTAAAATAGCTCCCGGTGATACCTTCTTTAGATTTAACGATGGAATGATCTGACGAAGCTCTTCAATTGGATGTGAAAATGCCATTAAGACCTTCCCATAACAACCGGCATTAATCGGGTAAACAGCACCGGCTATATAACGAATTCTTGAATCCTGCGTTTGCGATTCATAGACACTCACTACATCAGTTCCTTCTAATACAGCATAGCCTACCTGCTCACCAGTTTTTCGAGCAGCTTCATCAATAATTCTCCGAATTTCTAAAAAAATATCTGTATGATTTGCATAAATCATACCCACTTGATAAGCCTTATATCCAACCGTATAATCTCCATCATAAGTACGACGAATGTAACGAAATTCTTCCAAAACATTTAAAATACGATGCACTGTTGGTTTACTGAAACCCAATTGCTCGCTAAGCTCTTTTGCTGTATAAGAATATGGTCTTTTTGTAAATTCATTTAATATAAAAAGTGTTTTTTCAATGGCAGTTGCTTTTTCCATAAATGCGATTGTCCTTTCTCCACTTCTTATTCAATAATCTTCTTTATTAAAGGTAATCTTTCCGTCGGTTGTTCGCAGAAAGAAAATGCTTTTTGTGCTTCAAATAATGCTTTCTCTATTTTATCTTCAACATTTCCATAGACAGTCGCTAAACAGTCACCCTTTTTAACGTAATCACCAATTTTTTTATGAACTAAGATGCCTGCTGAAAGGTCAATGGAATCTTCTTTGGTTTCTCTTCCTGCACCAGTGTGCTGAGATGCCATCCCAATTTGTTTTGCTTCCACTTCAAAAAGATATCCTTCTTCTTTCGCAATGAGTCTTTTTTCATACAGTGCTTTTGGGAGTTGAATTTCTTCCCTTCCTGCAGAAACTTTACCGCCTTGACGTTTTACAAACTCTAAGAATTTTTTATACGCCTCACCGCTGTTAAGCGCCTTTACCGCCATTTCATAACCTTGATCCGCTGTAGATACCTTTTCTCCTGCTAATAGCATATAAGAAGCTAAGCGCAAACAAAGTTCTTCAATATCCCTCGGTCCATTTCCTTTTAAGGTATCGCTTGCCTCTTGTACTTCTAAACTATTTCCGACGGCATATCCAAGTGGCTGATTCATATCCGTAATCACCGCAATGGTTTTCTTTCCGGCAGACTTTCCTATATTTACCATCAATCGCCCCAAATGTTCCGCTGACTCTATGCTTTCCATAAAGGCACCTTTGCCGCATTTAACATCCAAAACAATCGCATCACTTCCTGCTGCAAGTTTTTTACTCATAATACTTGATGTAATCAAGGAAATGTTATCAACCGTAGCCGTTACATCTCGAAGTGCATAAAGCTTCTTATCCGCAGCTGCAATATGAGCTGTCTGTCCAATGACAGAAATTCCAATCTCATTTACCTGCTTTACAAAATCGTCTGGTTCTAATGAAGTCTGAAAACCAGGAATTGATTCCAGCTTATCAATAGTTCCACCTGTAAATCCTAACCCTCTTCCCGACATTTTAGCAATCGGTACACCACAAGCAGCTACAATTGGCGCTACAATTAAGGTGGTTTTATCACCAACACCGCCAGTACTATGTTTATCTACTTTAATTCCTTTGATTGAGGATAAGTCAATGACATCCCCAGAATGCTGCATTGCATTTGTAAAATAAAAAGTTTCTTCATCTGTCATCTTTTGAAAAAAGATTGCCATAAGTAATGCAGACGCCTGATAATCCGGGATCTCCCCTAACGTATAACCGGAAATGAAAAATTCAATTTCTTCACGTGTCAGTGCGTTCCCCTGCCTCTTTTTTAAAATAATGTCATTCATATTCATAATAATACCTCAAGCCCTAATCTCATTCCAAAAACTCTTTCCAATTTCAGTTGTTTTCACATGTAAATATTCTGAAATGGTAGCCCCAATATCTGCAAAAGACTTTCTGGTTCCTAAATTTACACCTGGTTTTACCTTTTTTCCATAGATAAGAACCGGAACAAACTCTCTCGTATGATCCCAGCCACTATGAACAGGATCGTTCCCATGGTCTGCACAGAGCATTAAAACATCTTCTTCTCCCATAGCCTCGATGATTTCAGGTAGTCTTCGATCAAATGCTTCAATTGCTTTGCCATATCCATTTGGATCTCTTCTATGGCCATACATCGAATCAAAGTCTACAAGATTTGTAAATATAAACCCCTCAAAGTCTTTCCGCAATGCTTCGATTGTTTTATCGACCCCATCCATATTCCCAGTAGTATGCACAGATTCAGTAATTCCTTGATTATTAAAAATATCACTGATTTTTCCTACCGCATAAACGGTCTTTCCGGAATCCTTTACATGATCCAAAATTGTTTTTCCGCTTGGAGAAACAGCATAGTCCTTTCGATCAGAAGTTCTTGTATACACGCCATTTTCTTCAATAAACGGACGTGCAATAACACGCCCCACCTGCACATCCCCTACAAGCATTTTTCGTGCTATCTCACAAAAATGATAGAGTTCTTCAAGTGGAATGACATCTGTGTTTGCTGCAATTTGAAATACACTATCAGCGGATGTGTATACGATTGGTTTCCCTGTTTTCTTATGCTCTTCTCCCAACTCCTTTATGATTTCCGTACCGGACGCTGCATAATTACCCAATGTTCCACGCCCAATGGCTTTTTCATAGTCCTTCATAAAGTCATCTGGAAATTTTGGAAAAGTTTTAAACGGTACTTCTGTTAAAAGTCCTGCAATTTCCCAGTGCCCGGTGATAGTATCTTTCCCCCTGGATTTTTCAGCAAAACGACCATAAGCACCCAAAGGCTGCACGTTCTTTTCAATCACAGAAATCCCATCAATTTCACCTAGCCCAAGCTTTACTAGATTGGGAATATGAAAATTCGCCATTGTATCTGCAATATGATTTAAAGTATTCGCACCTTGATCCCCATATTCTGCTGCATCCGGTAATTCTCCAACACCTAAGCTATCAAGCACAATCAACGTTACACGCTTCATTCTATCCCTCTTTCCTTTTTACTTAATGTTTAAATGTGATAAATCACTTTTCTTTCCTTTATTTTTCTAATTGAAAAGGAACACATTCTAACTTATCGCACGAAGTCAATATATATTCAATCCCATTTCTTATACCCTGCAATCCATTTTTATATGCTTCTTTTCCATGCAAATGACCATAAACAACTTTTTTAACTCCGAATTCTTCAAAAAGATCGGTAAATCCGGATGGCTCTAGTTTTTCATTGGTTGGTGGAAAGTGCAAAACACCAATGATATCTTTTGTCTTCTCTCCATTCTTTGCAGATGCTTCCAAAGAAAGCCGTAAACGCCCAAGTTCTCTTTGATAAATCTTCTGATCTTGAGAAGTAAATCCGACTTCACCGGGACAGGCCCATCCTCTTGATCCGCATATACGATGAGTTTCTGTCTCATAGTAAGTGTTTTGTACAAAAGTCAAATGATCAAAAAGTTTATTTAACTTTCCAACCGAATTCCACCATAAGTCATGATTTCCTTTAAACAATACTTTCTTCCCAGGTAATTCATTAATCCATTTTAAGTCTTCCATCGCTTCTTCAAGACGTAATCCCCAAGAAATATCTCCCGGAATGAGGACAGTATCTTTTTCCTCAATTAATTTTATCCAATTTTCCTTTATACGTTCTATATGATTTAACCATTGCCCCCCATAAATATCCATGGGTTTATCTACGGACAATGATAAATGTAAATCACCGATAACAAATATACTCATTCTTAGTTTTCTCCAAACTCTGTAGAATCAATGTCTAAAAGCATGCGGCTGCTATCCTCCGGCAAACTCGTAACATTACGAAGCTTACTTTGGATCTTACGTGTACGCGTTCCAACTAATTTATCCAGCTCCGCATTAGCTTGCGTAATACGTTGCTGCGTAGCCGCTAACACCTCTCCAAACTTATCAAATTCGGTTTTTACCGCACCAAGAACATTCCATACATCACTGGAATGTTTTTGAATTGCTAATGTTTTAAAACCCATTTGTAAACTGTTAAGTAATGCACCCATCGTCGTTGGGCCTGCAATGTTTACTTTATATTCTCTTTGCAGCGTTTCAATTAATCCCCTTCTCACTACCTCGGCATATAATCCTTCAAAAGGAAGAAACATGATTGCAAAGTCAGTTGTTTGGGGCGGCTCTATGTATTTATCTCGAATGCTTTTTGCAAAGGTCTTTATTGTACGCTCTAGATTGGTACCAGCTGCGTCTGCTTCAAGACGGTCATTGTTTTCATATGCTTGCATCAATCTGGAATACGCATCTGCCGGAAATTTCGCATCGATTGGCAAATAAACGACCTCCTCGTTCTCACCTGGCAGCTTAATGGCAAACTCAACCCGTTCTGTACCGCCCTTGCGTGTTACAATATTTTCTTCATATTGTTCCGGAGATAAAATCTGCTCTAAAATGGAACCTAATTGAATTTCACCCAAAATACCTCTCGTTTTCACATTAGAAAGAACCCTCTTTAAATCTCCGACACCGGATGCAAGGGTCTGCATTTCACCCAACCCTTTATATACTTGCTCCAAACGATTACTCACAAGCTGAAAGGACTGCCCAATTCGATCTTCTAATGTTTTTTGTAATTTTTCGTCTACCGTTGCACGCATTTGATCCAAACGCTTTCCGTTATCCTCCTGCAAGGCAGACAGTCGTGATTCCACCGTAATTCTAATATTTTCTAATTTTTGTTCATTTTGCATTGAATTATCTTTTAACCGGTTATCTAATTGTCCTAACATAACATTGACTGTTTTTTGAAGTGTCTCCACTCTTTCCGAAAGCTGTCCGGTTAATTCAGCTAACCGTTTATCCTGTAATTCTGCAGTTTGTTTCTGTGTTGCATTCAGTAGTTCTCCCAAACCTTGAAAACTGCTTTGAATGTATTGCAAAGTTTCTTGCCTTGAACTTTTAATTTCCTGTTTTATTCCTAAAATTGCAAAAGCTCCTAAAACACCAAACAACAAAACGACACCAATTATGAGAAACGTTTCCATCTTTCCTCCTACGTATTATTTCAATCAATTGCTTGAATATGCATTCTATACCATACATATAGTATAGCATAAAGGAGCAAAGAACAATGAAAAAAAAATACACATCCTTTGGATTTTCGCTTCCTCTTTCTCAAATACGAAAAAATCAATATGTACAAATACTCTCAATCCCAAATTCAAACATTCGGCTTCAAGCAATCCGCCTTGGAATGACTGAAGGTAGTTGTATATTATGTTTGGAAAAACTCCATAATGGACCAGTTGTCGTATTAGTAGAAAATCAACAAGTCGCAATCGGTTATTTTTTAGCACAAAATATAAGAACCATCCCCCTTAAAGCATCTTTATATTAAATTGGAGGTTTGAAATGAAAGAAAAACCTTTACTTATACTAGCTGGAAATCCAAATGTAGGAAAATCAGTATTATTTCAGTATCTCACAGGAATCTATGCAGAAGTATCTAATTTTCCCGGAACAACCGTAGAAGTGACAGAAGGAACATTTGAACAATTCCGTGTCTTAGATGTTCCCGGTGTCTTTGGATTGTCTTCTGATAACGACGAAGAGCGAGTTACTTTAAATGCTGTACTTCAAGCCGATATGATTGTAAATGTATTAGATGGGACTCAGCTTCATCGAGATTTGTTTTTAACTCTGCAGCTTATTGATTTAGGCAAGCCGATGATAATTCTAATTAATATGATGGATGATGTCCAAAAAAAACATATTTACATAGATTTCGCCGCTTTACAAAAGACGTTGGGTGTTCCTATAGTAGCAGTATCCGGGCGTAAAGGAAGCGGAATTTTACAAATGAAACATCAAATTCTTGAAGGCGGGTGTATCGGACAACCTTTTGTCCCTTATTCTTGGAATGACCATTTTTTTAACTCTCCTTCTTACAACGAAGAAGCAAACCGATATCGAAGAAAAGAAGTGAACCGCCTTTTATCGAATCATTTAATCCAAAAAAACAAAGCTTCCGGCCTTGGTCTTTTGTTACTTCACCCATTTTTCGGCTTCCTCTTTCTTATTTTCATTTTATCCGTTATTTACTTTATCATTGGAAAAGTACTAGCGCAAGAAGTAATCGGCTTTACCGAAGATTTCTTAATGGGAACTTGCTATTTTAATTGGATTACAGGATTACTACGTCCTTTCTTTTCTGATGATTCATTTTTAGGCTGTTTACTTTTAGGAGAATACGGATTACTTACAATGGTGCCAATTTATCTATTCGGATTGCTCCTACCTCTTGTAGCAGGTTTTTACTTTCTTCTTTCTTTTCTGGAAGATTGCGGAATCCTTTGTCGTGTTGCCGTTTTGATGGATCGATGGTTTTCTAAATTCGGTCTAAATGGTAAAGCCATCATTCCTATGCTTTTAGGATTTGGATGCGTAACAATGGCTCTCATAACAACGCGAATTTTAGGTACCAAAAGAGAACGGCTTATAGCCTCGGCACTTCTTTGTATCGGTATACCTTGTTCTGCTCAATTCGCTATTCTTTTAGCCATTTCATCTCAATTAACATTCCAGTCACTTTTGATTTACATGGGCACTGTCTTTTCTCTTTTTTTCTTTGTTGGCTTTTTTCTGAATCATTTGCTTCCCGGTACATCATCCGAATTATTTTTAGTCCTTCCACCACTAAGGACTCCCGTTTTCTTAAACTTAATAAAAAAAACTGCCCAGAAAACAAATCATTTTCTC
>JAYFPL010000201.1:0-14128 GCA_034927775.1 Anaerovorax sp.
CAAAAGAACTAAGAGTTTATTAATTATAAAAAAATAGTAAAGGAGCAGATATTTCTATCTGCTCCAGAGTTCATTCACACGAATTAAGAATAATTAATCATAGTAGAAATTACAATTAAAATTACTTGAAGTATCAACATCATGAAGAAAAGTGGTCCCATAAATCGATACCATTTTTCTACTGGGATTCCCATCAAACCACATTCCAATGCAACAGAAGTTGGCCAGAATAAGTTTGAAAATCCATCACCAAATTGGAATGCCAGTACTGCAATCTGACGATTCATTCCGATTGCATCTGCCAAAGGAACCATAATCGGCATTGATACGGCAGCCTGACCCGAACCGGATGGAATGAAAAAGTTTATTAAATTTTGAACTGCAACCATTCCCACTGCTGCAATGCTGCTTCCAACATTGGTTAATGTTCCGGCCATATAATATACAACCGTATCAATAATGTTTCCTTCTGTCATTACAATTGTAAGTGATCTTGCAATACCAACAACCAACGCACCAAAAATAACTTCTGCTACCGCTTCTACAAAGAATCCTGCAATTTTGCTAAATCCATAGCCACCGATTAGTCCAACAATAATCATCATTGTCACAAATAATGCGGATAATTCACTCAAGTACCAGCCAAGCTGACTCGTTCCATACACTAAGATTCCAATCGTAACCATAAATAATAACATGATAATTTTATGTTTTGCTGTAAAAGGCAGAGCTTCCATCTTTTCACGAGTCATACTTCCGCCTGTATTAAACTTCACATCACGCACAAGAGATAAACTTGGATCTTTTTTTACACGATGTGCATATCTCATTAAATACCAAATAACAAGACTTTCAAATAGTACAAAACAAATGATTCTAAACACTACACCGGAGCCAATCGGTAATTCTGCGATTCCCTGAGCAATACCTATTGTAAATGGATTTAATGTAGCTGCTGCAAATCCGGTAGCCGTACCTAAAACAACAGCTGCTCCGCCAACTAATCCATCATAGCCTAATGCAATGGCAATGCCGATAAATGCCGGTAATAAACCATATACTTCTTCATACATCCCAAATGTTGATCCACAAATTCCAAATAGAATCATAAAGGCAGGAAAAATTAGTACTTCAGAACCCCTTAGTTTTCTGACCAAAGCTCCCATTGAACCATAGAATGCACCGGTTTGTATCAGCATATATACAAATCCGTACGCAAAGAAAATAAAAAAGATTATATCTGCCGCATCGACAAGCCCATCACCAAGTGCCATCACCATACCAAAAGGACTTACCGGTGTTTGCTCAACAAAGTGAAATGAGTCCTGTACTACAAGGGTTCTTCCTGTTAGCGGATCCTCCATTCTATCATACGAACCAGCAGGAATAATGTAAGTTAAAATGGTCACAATAACAAGAATAATTCCGATTATCACATACGTATGTGGTACCTTAAATTGTTTTTTCTTCGTGGTTTCCATATCTGTCTCCTCTCATAATAAGCAATAGCAATGACTTACCCTTATATAATTGCAAATCACATGCCATTTTTAGAATTTTCATACAATGGATTTTAGGCCTTAAATTTAAACGTTCTTATTTAAATATTTTAAATTTACTGTTAAGAATAAGTTATTACATACTTAGTTCAGTTAAAATCAACTTGCCAAATAACTTACTAAGTCAATTTTGACAATACATTAAGTCAAACTAAAAAATATATAATAAAAAACTCTCAGTTGATTGCTGAGAGTTTTTAACTTTCGACTTTTTATCTATTCTTAATTACTTCTAACTCTAACTTTGCCTGCTTAACAAGTTGTGGGTTCTCATATAAATCAAATGCAATTCCTACAAGAGCATTTATAACTTGATGTATCCGCTTATGTGCAAGATCCGAATCTGCATATTCTAATGCTTGACGGTCATGAACACAAAATTGAACCTCGTTCATACCAATTTCCATATAGAGCGTTGGACATAAATAACTAACATTTCCAATATCCGTAGACCCCGGTAAGATATCTTCGTCTCTGTGAACCTTGTCAATTCCATTATCCAACAAATTTTTTTCAGCTATTTTATTCAAACTAGGAATACTTATAAGGTCATCTAAGGACGGTTCAGGCATAACAATTTTATATTGACAACCAGTCATAATTGCAGCACCTTTAACACAATTTTTCACTTTTTCTGTAATAGAGTTTAGTACAGTTCTTCTTTTAGCCCTGACAAAAAATTTACAAGCAGCATGTTCCGGAACAACATTGGCTGCACTGCCTCCATCTGTTATTATTCCATGAATTCTAACATCAGAAGGAACATGTTGTCTTAATGCATTGATCCCTGCGAAAGTAAGTTGGACTGCATCTAACGCATTGATTCCATCATGCGGAAATTGTGCAGCATGTGCCGCTTTTCCGGTAAAGTAAAATTCTAATGAATCCAATGCAAGTGCACCAGGATTTATTTCGGTTGATTCTTCCAGGTGTGCTTGCATTACAATATCAATATCATGAAATCCACCTCGGTTTATCATACCAACTTTAGCATTATAAGATTCTTCTGCAGGCGTTCCAATCAAAACAATTCTGCCATTAAATTGATCGCACATTCTGCCTAATACAATTGCAGCACCCGCCGATGTCGCTGCAATCCAATTATGTCCGCATGCATGCCCTGGCTCTCCATTTTCTCCATAGCCCGGAAGTGCATCGTATTCTGCCAAAAGTGCAATAGTAGGTCCTGTTCCTTTTCCTTTTTCAGCTCGAAAACCGGTTTTTTCCCCAGCATATGGATAAGTGACTTTAAAGCCTTCCTTCTTCATTATATCAACTAGATATTCTGCACTCTTGTACTCTTCTCCACCCAATTCAGGATTTTGAAAAATAAAGGTAGAAATCGCTTCAATTTTGTTGGCAAGTTCTGCTTCCATTTTTGCTGCAACAGTCTTTTTATTATAGTCACTCATATATTAATGTCCTCACTTTCTTTTTTTAACTATAATATAGCAATTAACATGCCAACTAATTTGAATATTTTAATCTACCTATGAAAAATTCCAACCATTTACTGACTCATTGTTTTTCTATGAGATATCTTAATCTCCTCTAACAATTTCGGATTATTAAACAATTCAATTGACAATCCACAAATAATTCGTACAACTTGGTGTAATCTGCGATTTGAATACTTTGAGTTTACATATTTCATTGCTGTATTATCATGAATACGAAATTCTCCATCGGGAGCCAAATCAAACTCCATATATAAAGTAGGACAAATATGACTTACGTTTCCTATATCCGTTGAAGGGAATGTGGATGCTAAGTCATATTCTTCAGAGGGGATGATATCCTCTAATTTTAGATAAGATTTTGCTAATTCTTGTAAAACTTTATTATTAATAATATTGTCTAGTGAATTCTCAAAATATTGATAGCTCATTTCCGAACCGGTCATCAAGGCTGCACCTTCTGCACATTGTATAATTCTTGGCTTAATTGTATCTAAATATTTTCTGTCTTTCGCTCTTAAATAGAACTTACAGGCTGCATGCTCCGGAACAATACTCGGCGCTTCCCCACCATCAGAAATAATTCCATGAAGATTGACTCCTGCCTTAAAATAATTTTTCAAAGCATTAATACCAGCAAAAGTAAATTGAACCGCATCTAAAGCATTAATTCCCTCTTCCGGATAAACAGCTGCATGTGTCGCTCTTCCTTTAAAAGAAAATTCAATGGCATCCAATGCAAAACTTTGGCAAGATACACTAGTATATTTTTCTAAATGAGGCTGAATTACAATGTCAACATCATCAAATACATGTTGGTTAATAAAATCAACTTTAGATCCATAGTTTTCCATACCAGGTGTTCCAATTAATTGCACTTTTCCTTTGAATTCATCCTTTAAGAATGATAATACGATAGCCGCACCCAAAGAAACTGCTGTAATCCAATTATGGCCGCACGCATGTCCCGGTCCATTATCGGGACCAAATCCGGGCAATGCATCATATTCAGCAATCAAAGCAATCTTAGGCCCATCTCCATTATCAAACTCAGCTAAAAAACCTGTATCAAAACCACAAAATGGTTTTATAACGGTAAATCCATAATCCTTTATTACATCACAAATCACCTTAGCCGCAATGTATTCTTCCATTCCCAATTCAGGATTTTTATATAAAAAATTACTCATATATTCCAATTTGCCTGAAAGTTCTTTTTCAACATGTTCTATTTTTAACAAAATACTTTTGTCAATCATACCTGCCTCCTAATTTTATCCCTCCTAATTAGTGCCTTCTATGCAATTTATTATACATTTTTTTTGAAGATATGCAAAATAAACTGAAATTTTTCATGACTATCAGTCAAAAATGACTTATAATAATATTACTTAAACTATACACTAAATTAAAAGGAGCACAATTATGTATCACAATGAATTGTTTCCAAATAATTTTAATCATATTTGGGATTATTTAATGGATGGTATTTTACTTTTAAATAACAATGGTGAAATCATTTTTTATAATAAATCATTATTGCATCTTTATAAGTTATCCAAATCGGAAATGAATGCAAAAAAAACTAAAGATTTATTAGAAAATCATGATATGAATCATTCTTTTTTTGAACTTGCTCTAAAAGCAAAGAAACAAGTGACTTATGAACAAACATTAAAAAATCAAAAAATGATAATTACTACTCTAACTCCTATTTTGGATTCAAACGATATAGTAACGCTTATCATTGCGCATTGCAGAGATTTCGATGATTTAAAGTTTTATGCACCAAACAGTTCACTTTTTAATCTCCCTATTCCACCACAACAAAAAAAGAATAAGCCTCAAGTTCTTTCTACTCTTGCTGATTTTAAAAGTGCAGCAATGCAAAATATCTACCGACTTGCGGATAATATGGCTTCAAAAAATATCAATATTCTTATATTAGGCAGTTCCGGTACCGGTAAATCACAACTTGCTCAGCGTATCCATCAAAACAGTCCAAGAAAAGAAGGCCCATTTGTAACCATAAATTGTTCTACCATACCAGAAAATTTAATTGAATCAGAGCTATTTGGATATGTTAAAGGAGCGTTTAGTGGTGCTTTAAACACTGGAAAGAAAGGTCTTGTAGAAATTGCAAATGGAGGAACCTTATTTTTGGATGAAATTGGAGAGCTTCCTTTTCCATTACAGTCAAAATTACTTCAATTGGTTCAGGACAAAACATATCTGCCAATAGGAGGTGTGCATCCAAAACAAGTTGATACAAGAATTGTAGCTGCTACAAACAAAGACATCTTGTCATTGATTTCACAAGGAACCTTTCGAGAAGATCTTTATTACCGTTTGGCTGTTGTTACAATTTTGATGCCGTCATTGGCTGAACGTACAGAGGACATCCTTTTATTAATTCGTCATTTTTCAAATATTTTTAACCTTAAGCATGATACAAATGTCATTTTTTCCAAGGATACCATTGAAATATTATGTCATTATTCTTGGCCTGGAAACATTCGAGAATTAGAGCATTTGATTGAATTTCTAATACTGAATAGTCAAGATAAATATATCACTCCAAATATGTTGCCAAGTAATATTTATACTGATTCTTTGAAAACTCAGAATCCTATAAATACATTAACAGAAGAAATCTTAGTGAATCAAAATAATCAGGATGATAGGGGCACTTTTAAGGAAGATGCTTCAACAAAATTATTCTCAAGCCTTTCCGATGTAGAAAGTTTTGAAGCCTTCTTAGAAGCACAGGAAGAACGTTTAATTAACGCATTATATCCTTACTATAATACTTCCTACAAGCTAGCTTCAAGATTAAAAATCTCACAATCAAAAGCTAGCAGACTAATCCGTAAATATGTAAAAAATATATAATAATATAATAGAAGTTAATATTCCTATATAAAAATATCTTCGTTTAACATTTTTAGAATATTACTTTTTAAATTTGTGAATTCATGATTTGTAAAGATGGAAACAGGTCTTGGTTTTTTAAAAGGCACTTTGATTTCTTGAACGATTTTTCCGGGTAATCTGCTCATGATATATACCCTGTCTGCCAGTATCAATGCTTCCTCGACATCATGAGTAACAAATAAAATTGTAGACTTAACTTTAGAAGAAATTGACAATAAAAGTTGCTGCATTGCAATTCTTGTCTGTGCATCCAATGCTCCAAATGGCTCATCCATAAGGAGCATATCCGGTCTTAATACAAGAACTCTGGCTAATGCAACCCTCTGCTGCATTCCACCGGATAATTGATTCGGGTAATAGTTTTCAAATCCTACCAATCCGACTAAGTGTATGTATATTTCACATTCTTTCTCTATTGTTTTTTTTTCTTCTTTCTTTAATTTAAGTCCATATGCAATGTTCTCTTTCACCGTCAACCACGGGAAAAGCGCCCCTGACTGGAAAACAACGCCTCTTTGTGGTGAGGGCATTGAAATTGGCTTCCCTCTAAATAATACAGTTCCCTGATCTTGCTTATCAAAACCTGCAACAATGTTTAGGAGAGTCGATTTTCCACAACCACTTGGCCCCAAAAGTCCAATCACTTCTCCTTTATTAATTTGCATTGAAAATTCTTCTAAAACTTTTAATTTACAGTTACAGTTTTCTGAATTTAAATAAAAATATTTTTCAATCTTATCTATGATTAATTCTTTTTTATTATCCATTCTTTTGTCCTTTACTAAAAGGATAAATCATTTGACATCCCTTTATTAATAATAAATCACTGACTCTACCTATGATAGCAATGCAAATCATAGCAACCGGTATCATTTCTACTTGACCAAGCATTCTTGAATCCATCATAACTGCTCCTAGTCCCTCTGAAACTCCCGTAAGCTCTCCTAATACCAAATATGCCCAGGAAACCCCTAGACCTAATCGTAAACCAACTACTAATGGAGGAAATGCATATGGCAATACCACAGTCAAAAATAAAGTTAGCTTACTTGCCCCAAGCATTCTTCCTGCCCTTATATATAATTCAGGGACTTCTGAGGCGCCGTGGGCTACATTAATGTATATCGGAAAAAAGGCTGCCAACGCAATCAAAAAGACAGTCGTATTTTCACCAATTCCAAACCAAACCATCGATAACGGTAGCCATCCAATCCCTGGTACTGTTCTCACCATATGAATAAAAGGATCAAAAATTCGTTTTATAATTTTTAATCTTCCCGTTAAAAACCCGAGCAAAATTCCGAAAAAAGATGCAATACCAAAGCCAAAGAAAACACGAATACAGCTTGCAATCAAATTTTCTATAAACGTTCCGGAATAAGGAGTAATATGATTTTTTCCAAAAATAAAGTCAATCAATACCTTTATCAATTTTTCAGGACCCGGAAATAGATATTCCGGAATCCGGTTGCTTCTAGACATAAAGTACCATAACAGCAGAAGTATAATTGGCAAAATCAACCCTATACCATCGATTTTTTTTGTCAGATGTTTCATCCTTCTTATTCCTTTTCTACGTGCTCGATAAAACGTAAATCAAACATTGCATCAATATCCGGCACTTTGTCAATTAATCCTTGCTCCAACATACGTTGTGCTAATTTTTTAGTACTGTCTATGTATTTCTCATTGATATTCCAGAATAAATCAATGTTTTCCAAAGAAATCTCCAGTACCGCCTCATCCGTTCCAAATTCAGCAGCTTTATTAATCCAAGCATTTTTATCATGATTTAAATACTCTGTCGCTTTTATATGGGCATTCACAAGTTCTTGAATCATTTCAGGATCTTTTTCAATCTTTTCTCTTGTTGTCATCATTTCGCTATTTATAATTCCAAACTCATCATCTTTTGGATAAGACAAAATTCTTCCGTAGCCCTCTGCTACTGCAATCGATGGATATGGTTCACCGCTATAAAATGCATCAACCGTTCCTTGTGCTAACGCTTGACCCATATCAAAAAAATCAATTCTTACAAGTTCAACATCCTTTTCAGGATTGATTCCATTCCGGTTAAGAACCTCAAGTAGCAGCAAATGATGTATGGTTCCAGGTACATAAGCTATCTTCTTACCCTTTAAATCAGATTCATTTATAATCTTTGAATTTTTACCTACAACTAATGCTGAACACTTATTTGACAATCCCGAAACAATAACAATCGGTTCTCTTTTCGATGCAGCAGTAATTGCTGTTACCATTGTTGTACCGCACAGATCAAGACTATCCGCCAATAATGCGGTCTTCATATCTCCTGGATTTGTGAATGCTGTAACTTCAACAGTATTTGCTGATTCTATGTTATCTTGATAAAAATATGGCTGAATGGTTTGCGCCGTTTTCCATGTTCCCACTCTAGCGTTTGTAGATTCATTCTCATTTTTAGAACAAGCAGTAAAACTGAAACTAATTAGGATGCATAAAACAAAAAATATCGCTTTTTTCATCTGTTACATCTCCTTTGAAAACACCTGGTAACCACTCTGATTAAACCATTTTTTTGCAGTATCCGGATTAAATCCGTTCCATTCGTCCGTGGAACTGCAACAAATATCTCGTGGGACTGCCCCAGTTTCAACTACAGCTACATTTGCACCCCATTGAAAAGCAAGCTCCGAAGCCTTATGTACACAAATATCCGGTGCATGAAAACCTGCAGCCAGACGAGTTACTGCAATGATTTGAGCAAGTCTTTCTTTCGAGATGGCAGGATATTTTCCTAATGGTGTCCCTAATACCGGTACTCTTTGCATTCCACCCGTTACAACAGCTTTAAATTTCATGATATTTAAGAATGTATCTGCGATTTCTTCATTTGTATGCTCTACTCCAATCGGTTCGACAAGAGACACTAATTTTAAAGGTGAATTTTTAATAGCTTCTAAAGTAGCAATCCTTTCATCTGGATTAAATTTGGTATCAATTCCTTCTCTTAGCCGTAAGCTATGATACATAAACTCCAAACCTGCATCTGCCATTCTTTGTGCTATTTTTTCATCAAACTCTCCAACGTTTGCACCCAATTCATAATCCCCAGGTACAACATTTATTATTTTTTTTGCAAGTTTAATCAGTTTATCCAAACTATAAAATTGTGTCGTACGAAGTACAATCCACCGAACACCCTCTCGAACAAATTTTCTCACTAATTCAATCACTTCTTCTTCCGTGAATTCACTCTCTTCTTTGATAATTCCCCATTCTTCTCCCAAGGAACAGTAATTACAGCTCATCGGACACACTCTATAGTCAATTCCAATGGCGGCCCATAAATACGCTCTATCTTTACACACTTTAGAAGCAACCTCTCTGGCAGCCTGCCCAAGTCTTTCTCCATCTATAGTATTCGGATCAATCTTTAATAAAGAGACAATATGCTCACGTTCTAAAACTTTACCAGACAATGCACTTTCTTTTGCAAAATGAATCAACTCTAAATTATTCAACATCGCTTCCTCCTTTTAAACCATACTCGCTCTTTTAATACTTTTATTCATCCCCATAGATAAGACCTTATCTGTTATTAGACTTAGTCTAATTATTTGTCAGAATTTTATCATTATAATAGACCCCTTGTCAAGTTTTTAACAACAAAAATAGAGTAATAATATTATTACCACTCTATCTTTTCGTTTTTTCATATTTTTGCTTGCTCTATTAAGATTAGCTATACATACCGTTTTGCGCCATGTAATTATAAATCTTCTCACCATGCTCTTGTTCTTCTTTTTGAATATGGTTTAGAGCCTGTCTCATGTTGGCATCTTTAAATTCAAAAATGGCTGTATTATACGTTGATGAAATAAATTTTTCTGTGGAAAGAGCATCTGTGCAAAGATAAGCGTCACTCTGAGAACTGTTCGATGCATTCGGCTGCGATTGTACCTGTGAAATCGCTTGTGACTGCATTGTAGATTGCGACTGAGTCGCCGCTTGCGGCAATGTTGATTGTGACTGTGACATTCCTTGTAATTGTGGTTTTTGCTGACTGGCATTCATCATTGGCACAGTACCGCTTAACATTTGATTGATAGTGTTTAGATGTTCCTGTTCTTTGCTTCCTAATTCCTGAAACAAAGCTTTCAACTGCGGATCGGATGCTTGAGATGCATATTTATTATATTTTTCTATGCAAATCTCTTCATGCTTTTTTTCATCTTGCAATAATGTCATATCTTTTTGCGTTAATGTATTCATAAAATCACCTCAAATTTAATATGCGCCATAATAATAAAAAAATGTATCTCTTTCGAATATTTCTATTTTAAATATGGATAATAAGGATGAGGTGCAATTATGTGTTACAAAAAACAGATATTCGAATCAATCAGCCAGCATTTAATGAAGGATGAAGCTCCATCAAATTACATCAATCGTATTTTTAAATTAAACGAATGTAAAGCCTATCCGTTCTCCATGCTTTTTAATTTGCAATCAACAGAGCAATCACCCATTCATCACCCGGAAGGCAGTGTTTGGAACCATACTATGTTAGTAGTAGATGAAGCAGCCAGAAGAAAAAATCAAAGCGGCAATCCTTCTGTTTTTATGTGGGCAGCCCTTCTTCATGACATTGGTAAGCCCTCTACAACAAAATCAAGGAAAGGAAAAATAACCTCCTACAACCATGATAAAATCGGGGCAGATTTAGCCAAAGATTTTTTATCTGTATTTACCAAAGATGATAGTTTTATTGAAAAGGTATCCGCTTTAATTCGATATCATATGCATATCTTATTTATTACAAGAGATTTGCCTTTCTCTGATTTAAAAGGATTAAAACAACAAACAGACATTCATGAAGTTGCATTGCTTGGTTTATGCGATAGACTTGGAAGAACCAATGCAAATTTAGCAGAAGAAGAGAAAAACATTCAATTGTTTTTAGAAAAATCAAGTATTGAAAGATAGAAAGGAGTTATTATGGCAAAAGCAGGAATGAGAAGACCAGATCCAAAAGAACCTCATGGTACAGAAAGTAATCATAAAACACATTTTCCCAAAAATGATGTTGAACCGGTACCTGAAATTCAAGGTAAAGCAAAAAGCGGAAAAGTAAAAGCAAATCCAATCTGAAAGATAAGGAGTGGGTAATTCCCACTCCTATTTTTCATGTTATCCGTGAATAAAATATAGTAATAATGTGATTTTTCACTCTAAAATGTATTCCATATTAGGATTACCGTCTTTTCCGTCATACGAAAAAATATATTCTTTCTGAAGATCATTTGGTAAACCAATGGAAATTTTATAGTTTGGAATTCCTTCCGGACGAATTGCTTGCAGTTCCAGACAAAAATCTTTTTTACTATCCGTATTGGAATAAATTTTTTTATCCGATAAATTTTCAATCTTTTCATCATACTCTAATGCATAAATATCAATTGTTGTATGCTCGTATCGAGGAATGAACAGTATTTTTTCATCCGTTTCATCTAAATATAATGTTTCTGAAACCTTGTATTCTAGTCTCTGCTCCGGTGTTGGTAAATTTACAATTAATCCAATTGCTTTTTCCGGTGCATCTTTAAAAAAACTGGATTCTGAAGAATTACCACTGCATCCTGATAAAAATGCCATCGACATTAAAATAATAAATAGGAACTTTTTCATAATAAATATATCCTCCGATAAATTACAAAAATAATTTTTTTATTTGTTTTTTTCTTTATTTGGAAGTGTTAAGTGGATTCCATCATAAGCTAGAACCGTATTTTTAAATATTTTTTCTACAGAAGCTGAATAGTCTTGAGGTTTTATTAATGCAGGACTGTAATGCGTAAGCCATAGCTCTTTTACACCCGCCTTTTCTGCAATTTGTGCACTTTCAGAAAATAACATATGACCTTTTTCCTCTAATTTATCCTGCATACATATGTCTCCATACATGCCTTCACAGATTAACAAATCAGCACCTTTGGTAAACCCTATCATCGCATCGACTGGCCTTGTATCTGTGCAATAGCAGACTTTAATGGGATCACGTTCTCCATCTAAAACCATTTCGGGACTAACCACTCGCCCGTCATCTAACTGAACCAAATTTCCTGTATGAAGTCTTTTAAAATATTGCTCCGGTATACAAAGACTATACGCTTTTTCCGGATTAAACCTAGGTTTTCTTCTTAGAGTCATACTATATCCATAACAATCAATACTATGTTTTAGTGGAATATAAGATATTTCTATTTCTCCCATTTTGAGTTTCTCAATCTTATCATTTCTTATTTCAATTGTTTTAATGGGATAAGGTATAACTGGTGCAATCACCGTCAAAGCATCGAATACTTTCTTTAAGCCAACTGGTCCAACAATAATCAGCGGCGTAGTCTTTCCATTATTGCCAAGTGTAAGCAATAATCCTGGTAATCCTGCAATATGATCCGCATGGAAATGAGTAATCAATAGCATGTTTAAACGACTTATTTTACATCCACACTCTTTTAATGCAATCTGCGTTCCTTCTCCACAATCAATTAAAATTGCCTGTCCTTGATGTTCTATCCAACAGCAACTGAGCCATCTGTTTTTCTGTGGAATCATACCCCCTGTCCCCGGCAGCCATACATCAATCATCCAGTCTCCCCCTTTTCCTTTTTAAATGCACTTACTTAAAGGAACGAAAAAATTCCCTTAAATTGCTCTTTGTTTCCTCTCGTAAGTTACTTTTTTTAATCCCTTGAATTGCTCCCTCTAATCCATATAATTTATGAATGCATGCAGAAGGATCAATTTCCCTGATTTTTAACCAAGCTTCTTTACTTCCAATTGCTTTTAAATCTTCTGTTGTTTTAATCCCTACTTCTTCTAATTGCGCTTCAACAGCTTTTCCAATGTTAGGTAATCTTGATAGCTCACCCATTTTAACTCCTCCCTACTTCAGAAATTCATACGATTTTAAAATTTTTTTCTAAGGTATCCACCTATAATGTCCAATTATTTCTTGTCTGGTAAGTGCATCCTCTTCAAGATTCGGCTGACCTGCATTATGAATAATATATGGTCGCCCGTTTTTATTTCTTTTATTGGATACAATTGCAATGTGATTATGATAAACGACAATGTCTCCGGGCTGCCATTTTTCCACACTACTTACATCTAATGTTAATGACGACGCAGTTCGATCAAAAAATATTTTCAGGTTTCGAACACGTCGAAAATCAATATTAGGATCTGGCTTCGTAATTGTTGTATAGCTAGTAAGGTTTTTGGCTATATCATCATCCACCAAGTCTTTTAATGAATATCCAGCATTCTGAAAGGCTTTCCAAATTACATCTGTGCAGACACCAACTCCATCTGGCGGATAACCTCCTGAATAATACGCACTTTTATAGGCTGGTTTCGTCTGTACATACGATCGAGCACCAAGTAATATATCTGTAAAGTCATCTGTCCCATTTTTATTATAATCCGTCTCACTTTTTATTGTCTGAATTCCAAAATCTTCTGCTGTATAGCTTTGATCAGGGATAATATTCCAAAATTTCAGAGCATAGAGACACATGCCTGCAAAAAGCGACAATAAAATAATCCTCACTATTGTTGAACGTTTTATTTTAACTTTACCCCTCTTCCTTTTCATGTGCTGACTTCCCTATATTCTTTATATTCTATCTTACATATTCTTAATTATATTTCGTATTATATTCCTACATTTTCCATTTTACAATCGTATTTTTTTAGGATTTATTGCATATTAAAATAATCGATGCAGCTGCCAGTAATCTTCTTTACTGTCTACAATGGCAGTAACCGTATGTATCTTCGTTATGTCTCCATTGTAAGTAGCTGTAAAGATAAAAGATAACTCCTTTGGGCTATTTCTTCCCCATTTGTTAATCATGGTCTTATCCCATATCACACCACTGTATATGGTTTCATTTTGAGCATTTTTCTTTCCAGTGCTTTTCATGGTTGTAATATAAGATGGATATCCTTCAATTCTACAAGTTACCTTTGTCGGACTGCCAGCAACATCTGCATGCAGCATAAATTTCTCACCAGACCAAAAGACATTGGTTCCTCGTTTCCTCGGTTCTTTTAATTTTAGATAATCAGAGTAAGGAATCACCTTATTTACTTCATCTTTAAATCGTTTTAAATTATACTTCT
>JAYFPL010000166.1:0-17422 GCA_034927775.1 Anaerovorax sp.
ACCGGAATTTCTGTCTTATTCAAAACCTCGTTAATCAAACCCAGTCCAACATCGCCATCGCCCATATGTGCAGTAACTATTCCTGGTTTTCCTGACAACATTCCTGCGACTCTAGCGTCAGAAGCTAGCCTGGACAATTCATCAAATGACACATTTGCAGATCTGTGGTCAGACAAGGCTATTTTTACTCCAATAATTTCATCTATAAAAGCAATATCCTTTTTCACAGAACCTGTCACAGTAACTGATGGATAATCATATGAGCCCGTGAGCGCATAAACAGATATTCCTTCTTCCTTCAGTGCCTTTGCTTTAGCAATTAAATTTTCAACACTTCTTGTTGTGGAATCTGTTCCTAACAGACCGACTACAGTGGTGATGCCTCCTCCTATAAGCTTTGACAATGTGATTTCAGGGACACGTGTTTTGAAGCTTGCTTCTCCTCCGCCCCCTGTTATATGCACATGATTGTCAATAAAACCCGGAATAAGCTTTTTCCCAGAACCATCAATTATTTCTAACTTTTCAGTAAACTCTTTGATGTTATCTTCTATCAATGTAATTTTATCATTAATAATTAAAACATCTTTGATGCCTATATACTTGGGTGCGTATACTTCTATATTTTTTATTAATATCATTGTTAAACCACCTTATGATTTTTTCTTTGATGGGTCTATATAAGCAATTCCTATACCTGTTACAGCTAAAATTATTGCAAATACGATTCCCATGTAGCACATTACAGCCCATGGAAGGTAGGCAAGAGTATCAACACCCAATGTTGCTGTCATGTATGCCCCTGCTGCTGACCACGGAATTAGAGGAACCAATACTGTTCCCGAGTCTTCCAACGTTCTTGATAAGTTCTTTGCCTGAAGATTGTATTTTTCATATACTGAATTAAATAATTGCCCTGGCAATAAAATTGATAAATATGAATTACCTGTAACAAATGCAACTGTAAAGCATGATGCTATTGTGGATATTATAATTCCTGATGTAGATTTTACTCTGTTTGTTATTGCTTCGAGCACCATATCCAGCATTCCTGATACACTCATTATGCCTGCAAATCCCATTGCACAGAACACCAAAATTGTAGTTCCTGCCATGGATACCGCTCCACCTCTGTTTAACAATGTTAATATATCCTTTGTTAATTCTCCTTCATATCCTGTCATCGTAACGTTGAATCCGCTTATAAGCGCCAAGAATCCATTTTTCAAAGTGAATCCCTGCAAGAATATTCCTATTACAACGGCAATTAACGCACTTCCCAACATTGTAGGAATTGTTGGCCACTTAACAAATGAACCGACTAATATAAGTGCAACCGGTATTAAAAGCAATATATTCCAATGAAACATTGCATCCAAATTTGTCTGCAATAAATTTACCGCTTCGGCCGTACTTCCTGCACTGCCGGGCCCTAAACCTGCTACAAAGTAAACAATTAATGAAACAATTGTTGCTGGAACGGTCGTATAAAGCATGTGCTTAATATGTTCATATAATGTTGAACCAGCAGCTAAAGGCGCTAAATTTGTAGTATCTGACAACGGTGATAACTTATCTCCAAAATAAGAGCCGGCTACTACTGCACCAGCAGTAGCTGGAAGGGAAACTCCCAATCCTCCTGCTATACCCATTATGGCAACACCTATTGTTCCAACCGAACCCCATGATGTACCTGTTATTGTTGAGAACACCGCAGTTATTAAAAATGCTGTCACCAATAAAAACTTGGGATTTATAATTGCTACTCCATAATAAATTATCATTGGAATAACTCCTGAAAACATCCATGATCCTATAAGCGCACCAACGCTCCATAAAATTAAAATTGCAGGCATTGACATGGAAATTTTCTCTACGATTCCTTTTTGCATATCATCCCATGAATAGCCTAAGCGCATTGCTATTATTCCTGATAAAAATGCAACTAAAATTAATATTGGCTCGGCTTTCAACTTCATATAACCAACGCCCACCACCAATGTTACCATCATGAAGATAATTGGTGTTACTGCTTGTGCAAACGTCGGTTTTTTCTTTAACTTTTCTTTTTTATCCATTTTATCCTCCGTAATATTTTTTAATTAACTTTATAATAAGCAACTTTCATGCCAATTTGTTAATTTAATAATTATTTAAACATTTTATTGATTTTTGTGAATGTTTTAGCACTTTTTAATTGTTGTAACCCTTTTACAAATAGTTTTTTTACAAATGTTAAAGTAATGTCAGGCTAAAAAAACCATAGCTTGGTTTATTTTAGCCAGCTATGGTATGTATTTATCTAAAGTTGTTTTACCCAAGTCCGTGATTCTGGATCCTTTTTTCCCTTCATCAACTATGAGCTTTTTCTTTTTTAAATCTCCCAATATCGTTCTTATTTTTCCTTCTCCAATATCTCTTTGTTCTTCCTTGGCTTTTTCTGCAATTTTTGTCCTTCCCACTGCCATATTTTGATTTTTACTAAACTGCTTCAACACCCATATTTCATATGAGTTTAAAAAAACATCATTGTTTTCCTGCACATCATACATATAGCTGTGCAGATATGACATACCTATTTTTTCGCCTTCGTAGATCAATACAAGGTATTCAATTAGGTTTAACAGTTCTCTCACGTTACCTGGCCATTGGTAATTCATCAAAAATTCAGCAGTATCTTCTTCAAAAAACTCATTTAAATATCTTATTTTTTTGTCTTTTAAGTTAATATTAATGAAATATTTCAGTAGATTTTCAACATCATCCTTCCTCTTGCGAAGAGGAATTGTTTCTAATGGAAGTATGTTGAGCCTGTAAAACAGATCCTGCCTGAATTTATTTTCTTTTATTAACTTTATTAAATTTTTATTTGTTGCTGCAATGATTCTAACATCGACAGTTAATTCATCTACAGCACCTATTTTTCTGATTCTTTTTTCCTCAAGCACTCTTAATAGCTTCGTCTGTATGTCAATTGGAACATCTCCTATTTCATCAATAAAAATTGTACCTCCGTTAGCTATTTCAAATATACCCATTCTTCCACCCTTTATTGCTCCCGTAAAGGTTCCTTCTTCATACCCAAAGAGCTCTGCTTCAAATAGGCTGGCTGTGAATGTCGCAATATTAATAGGAACAAATGCCTTTTTTCCTCTATGTGAATTCAAATGTATTGCCTGAGCCAATATTTCTTTACCGGTACCGTTTTCTCCTGTTATTAATACGGTTCCATCACTTTTAGAAAACTTTTTTGCTCTGTTTATCATATTTATTACATTGGGGTTATCGGTGTAATAATCATGGAAATTATGGAGATTCCTTTCCATATACGAATTGAACATCTGATTATTTTTATTGCAACAAGAAACTTCTTTGTTTATTTTTACAGATACTATGAAGCCATATCTCTTAGAAAAGTTTACTTGATTTAGTTCAATTGTAACTTCTCTGTTCTCGATTCTTGTTAAAAATTTATTGTAATCCTTCACATTGAGCAAATCAATATTTATTAAATCTTGAATATTTTTTGTAAGCAAATCTTTTTTCTTAAGTCCAAATATATACTCGAATTTTGAATTTGTGCTCATTATCTTTCCTTCATTGTTTATGAAGGATACCCCATAATCCAGATTGTTTACCATAAGTTGAAGCATGTGCTCAGACTCATAATAAGCTCTTCTGCTTTTATCTATTTCTTTGGACACATCTATGATGTCTCTGATGTATTCTGTTATTAAACTATCCTTAATATATTTGTCAACTTTCAAAATGGATGCTATCTCATGAATTGATTTAACGTCTAGCATTCTAGTACCTATATCAATCATTTTATCAGGTTTGTACGGAGCTAATTGAATTTCTCCTGTTGTTATGGCTATTTGCAGTCTAGGAAATGAAGAGCATCCGGGATAATATGGGTTATATCTAATATGGTCTAATCCCAGCTCCATTAACTGTTCAATCGCTTCCTTAGTGGACTCATAACAATCATTTATAAATAATACGTCTTCTCCTTCATCAATACTGATTAATTCTTTTATGTTATTATGATCAATAACTCTTTTAGCTATTACATACGGAATATTGCAATCAATATATTTTGAAGCTCCTCTTTTTAAATAGGCGCTTGTATACAGCACCAAATCTGCTTCATATTTCTTTACTTTTAATTGAGATGATAAAGTGCACTCAACTTTAACGTACTTTCCAAGTAAAGTCTCTATTTGCCTTGCTATTCGTTGCCCAGTATTAGCACCTTCGCTTATTATAAGAATTTTTTTAATGTTAATCACTTCCAATTCGCATATATATTGAATAAATTATATGTTTTTCATGCTTCAAAATGGTTTTCAATTCTACTACAAAATCTTATTTCAATAATCCACTATGTTGACTCAGAATATTATACCCATTTCAATGGCTTCTGTCTACACAACTACCTTCTTATTCCAAAGCCGTACATCCATTCCTTCCGCTATTAATCCCATAACTGCGCTCCAAATAAAATACTTATACAGTCACAAACGGTAATAAGTGTGCTTGCTATTCCGCGTAGTGAATAAAGCTTGTATCAATTATGCTCTTGAATAATATCCTTTTAACTGTAAATAATAACACTATTAATTTAAAAGGAGCAAACTATATGAATCATGATAAACTCATAGCTCAAGTAAAAAACGAATATGCACGGTTAGCCGCTTCTGAATCCCAGCAACATTTTCACCAAACCACAACTGATATGACACCTGAAGCTTATTATGAAAATCTGTTAAGCAACGTCGTCAGCGAAATTAACAAAGGAACCTTTGACAATTTCAAATCCGGAGAGGAAGTAATAACTGCTATTGCAAATGACAAGACTTGGCTTTCCGATTGGAAGTAACTTAACTACAGATAACTCTATTTAAAAAAACATGTTCAAAAGTAGGACTTTATTCCGAACAATTTACAAACAATAAGAGTAGGGAATTTACCCTACTCTTATTGTGTCTTCTATTTATACTAATCCATATCCCTATTAACCACTATATGTACAGAAATCAGTCCTGCTATGTTCATGCTGCAATAGAGGCATAACACTGTAGCTGTTTAATTATATTTTATATTCTCTCTTGATTTTTGAATTCTATTGTACACCTCTCAAAATTATCTATAATCGCATACTGCGGACATACTTGTTTACATTCTCCACATCGGATGCATTCTTTACTGTTTATATTTTCCGTGATCTTCACCTTCATTTTACATGCTCGTTCACAAGCCTTACATCCATTGCACTTGCTCTTGTCTACCTGCATCTGATAAAAACTGAATTGATTAAAAACAGCATATAACGCTCCTAAAGGGCACAAATACTTGCAAAAAGGGCGATAGATAAATATAGAAGAAAGTAATATCAACAGTAGAATACTAATTTTCCAGTAGTACAACAATCCGATTGTACTTTTCAATCCGTCATTCAGATATACCAGCGGAATCCCACCTTCTAAGGTTCCCACCGGACAGATTAGCTTACAAAAAAATGGATCTCCCATTCCGTATTGATTAGTTAGTATAAGAGGAAACACAATTACAAATAGAAGTAGTATTAAGTACTTGAGGAAACGCAAAGGTTTATCAATGTAAGAGGGAATCTTCCATTTGGGCATTCTAATTTTATAGATGAAGTCCTGCACTAAACCAAATGGGCAAAGGAAACCACATAAAAGTCGACCAAACAGGATTCCGAACAGCATGATAAACCCTAACAAATAAAAAGAAAAATTGAATTTACGATCGCCCAATACCGCCTGTAGTGCACCGATTGGACAAGAGCCAACTGCTCCCGGACAGGAATAACAGTTTAGCACAGGAATACACAACAGCTTAGATTTCCCTGTGGAAATATTGCCTTTCATAAATCCTATTATATATCCATTCATTAGTACAGCAGAAATCAGTTGTATAATATGTCTCTTCTTTTTCATCAGCCAATTCCTATACACTCAAGGCAAATATTAACTGCCTTCTTAAATACAATGAGTTGTTCTTCCCTTATTGTTCCGATACCAATAAACAGCACCGACAGACCAAGGACAACATACTTTAGATTTTTCATATTACATTTATTCATTATGCACCTCATTTCCTGCCGTATCAATAAGCTTCATCCTTTCAAGAATGGCCTGTCGGTAATCTTCCTCTGTTCTTCCTCCGAAGTGCGGTGCACCAACGACCTTACCGTTTGAGTCTACAAAGATAGTTGTCGGAAAAATTGTTGTTTTCTCTTCCAACACTTCCTGTATCCTTTCATCTGGAATCAAAGTCATAAAATTAGCTTCTGCATCACGCATGACCTCTGCTGCAAACTCAGCATCCTTAGTGTCATCTGCTGTGTCCAAGCAAATAGAAATAATATTACTATTTTCGGGTCGATTGTCATAAAGTTCTGCAATGTCAGGCATTTCTGCAATGCATGGACTACAATTCGTTACCCATATATTAACCATAGTAATCTTATAATCTTTAAAACAATCTTCTGCAGTTACTGTTTCCCCTGTAACAGTAGTAGTTTTAAATCCTGATAAGTCAACATTTGCATATATTTCTGTTTGTTCCCGATCTTTTTGTGCTTGCTCCTCTGGTGTTAGGATGATTACATCACTTGGTCCCTTAATCAGAAATGCTATGATAAGCACAATAAAAATTCCTACCAATGATGCTACGGTTATACCTATAATTTTAAAAACTTTTTTCATCTCAATATCCTCCCTTTATTTTAATTCTAAAAATTTTCTGATAAACGATTAAAGATTTGACATAGTACTATCTCTAGTAAATCAAACTTTGTATTGAGCAGCACGCTCTTTTAATGACTAACTTCTCTTATTGATAATACCCTTGCTGACCATATAAGTCAGTCCAAAATATACTCCATAAACCGCGATGATAAATCCTGCGGTTATTACACTGCTCGTACCAAAATTAACATGCCCCAAATTCTTGACGACATTATTGACTACTGTAAGCCCAACCACAGAATGCACTACGGCAAGCAGCAACGGCATCAGAAAATAGCAAAGAATTTGCGTAAATAAAGCTCTGTTAATCATATCTCTATCCGCACCAAGTTTGATCAACAAATCATACCGATGCTTATTATCTGCAGCTTCAGAAAGCTGCTGGATGGCCAGAATTGCTGCGCAGCAAATCATAAAGACAATACCGAGATAAATGGCTAAAAAAGCTACAATGGTTTGAGCACTGACAGTATTCTGATAAATGTCCTGTTTACTTAGGTAATAATCAAATGCATATTTGCTTGACTCATTTCCAATCATAGAATTTTCCAAGCTTTCACCAATCATTTTTTCCTGTTTGCTGTTTCTGCAATTGATATTCAAAATAATCTGCGATGATGTTCTGATTTTTTTCAAAATTTCTTCATATCTGTCACTTACAACAAAAGTGATGCCGTTATATGAATTTGCAAGCGACAATTCTGATACATCCGACCTTACACTCAATTGTTCGTCATTTAAAGAAACTGGAATCTGCTGTTCAACAAATTGATTTGCAATTTGTTTTAGGATTTCTGTTGATACAATAATACGATACTCATTGTCAGAGATACTTATTGTTTTTTCTCCCTGCATTTCTAATATTTTGTTGTAATCTGACATTAGAATAAAATCAAGCGAATCGTTACTGATATCATATGAAAGAGACGAATAATCCAACGAGAAATTGGAATAATGAATCTTCTCTCCAGAATCGTAAACACTAAATTCATGATAGTTAATATCCTGACTTTTTACATCATCAGGCAAATTTTCATATATATCGTTGTTTGTATTCTGATATTTGGTTAAGGAAAAATCGTACAACGTATCTTTTATTCCGGATGAAAGCCCCTGCTGCAAACTATATCCTGAAGTAAAAATTCCAATTACAAGAAACAGGACAATGCAAACGACTGACATAGAAATAAAATTAGTATTAATTTTTGAACTCAGCTGTCTTGTTACAAACATATTTAAATTCCTAAAATAGACAATTTTGTTAATCTGAATCATCTTTGTAAGCATCCCGGAAACAGAAAAGAAAAACAAAATAGTTCCTACTGCTCCCAAAGCAATTGAGGAATAGAAATAAACATTAATATCAAGAAGCCCGTTTTTTAATATCAGTAAATATGATGTCGCCAAACAGACAAGCGCAGTAATAAATACAGCAATGGATACCCCCATGCTCTTGGCTTTCAGCTGTTCGTTCTTTTTGCCGCCATAAAGTAAATCAATCAGTTGGTATTTATTAATAATAAACACATTAAAAAGCATTACAACCATAAAAATAATGGTAAAATAAATAATACTTTTTATTAATGCCTTGGAAGAAAATATAAACTTTAATCCAGATATATCTGCTTGAAAAAGCTTTGCAGTGAATACAGACATAAATTGTGAACCAAAAACACCAATGACAATCCCCAAAGCCATTGCGGAAATCGCAATAAAAGACGTTTCTAAAATCAGAATCATTGAGATTTTACTTTTATCCATACCAAGCGTCATATAAACTCCTAACTCCTTTTTTCTGCGCTTAATGAAAAAGTTATTGGCATAGACAATTAGAAAACCCAATACAATGGCAACAAAAACAGATACGACAGATAGGATGATATTCAGCATAACCATAGCCGCATTCAGTGTTTCTGTTACGACCATCATACTTTTTTGTGCATAGATTGAGTTAAACATATAAAATATTGCCACACCCAAAACAAGTGTAAAAAAGTATACAGCATAATCTCGCATGCTCTTTCCGGCATTCTTAAAAGCCAGTTTAGTCAGCATTTAAGTCACCCCCCAGAAGTGCAATAACCTCCATGATACGGTCAAAAAATTCTCTACGGGTTTCACTTCCTCGAACCAACTCATTAAACAGTCTTCCATCCTTGATGAACAAAATTCGCTTACAATAGCTTGCGGTAAAAGCATCATGGGTTACCATAAGGATAGTTGCATTAATTTGATTGTTTAAACTCTGAAAACTCTCCAGCAACATTTTTGCCGACTTAGAATCCAGTGCCCCCGTGGGTTCATCCGCTAAAATTAGACTGGGATTTGTAACGATTGCTCTGGCAGCGGCAACACGCTGTTTTTGTCCACCGGACATCTGATAAGGGTACTTAGAAAGTACATCAGTAATGTTCAAAATGTTAGCAACTTTTTTAACATTCTCCTCTATATGCTTTGGTTCATCTTTGATAATGGTAAGTGCCAAAGCAATATTTTCAAATGCTGTCAAGGTATCCAGTAAATTGAAATCCTGAAAAATAAAACCAAGTTTTTCTCTTCTGAACTTGGACAAAGCAGAGGACTTCATCTCTGTAACATCTATATCATCAATGAGGATATGTCCGGCAGTAGCACTATCTATGGTAGAAATGCAGTTGAGCAGAGTAGTCTTTCCGCTTCCCGAAGCACCCATAATACCGATGTATTCGCCCTCTTCCACAGTAAAGCTAATATTATCAATTGCTTTTGTAATATTACCTTTTCCACCATAGTATTTATGAAGATTTTGAACTTTCAAAATTGTATTCATAAGTATAATTTACCTTCCTTTTATTTGTATAGCTATATTGTAATTTAATAGGAATAATCTATCCATCGCTTTTCCTTACATAAAACGAACAGTTTTGTCACATTTATCATAAAAAAAAGAGAGTAACCTTTCGGTCAACCTCTTTTATATGATTGGATTTATGAAAGAAACGATGCCCTATCTTTCGGGAATATAATTTTAACCGTAGTTCCTTCCCCAAAGGAAGATTCTATTTCTAATCCTAAATACATTTTTTCGCAAAGTGTCCGACATAGATATAATCCAATACCTGTTGATTTTGCGAAAGTTCTGCCATTTTTCCCTGTAAAACCTTTTTCAAATACTCTTGAAAGATCGCTTTCTAAAATGCCGATTCCATTATCCCTTATGGAAAGTACAATATTTTCTTTATTTTGTAAACTGGTAAAGAATAATTTGAGGTTCTCTTTTTTATACTTAATACTGTTAGCTATAATCTGCCCGATAATAAAATCCAGCCATTTATCGTCAGCATAAACCGTACAGTCCAACATTTCAAAATAAAGATGTGCACCACTTGCGATAAGCTGCTTCGAGTGCTTTTTAATTGTATTTTTGACTATATCTTCAAGGCAGAGTTTTTTAATAGAATAATCTGCCGCTACATTCGTGCTTCTGGCGTAGAACAAAGCCTGCTCAACATAGTTGTCAATTTTTAGCGTTTCCTCTTCTATTTTCTGTGTTACATCATTTCGATTGTTTTTACAGATTAAATCAATGCAGGCAAGAGGTGTTTTAACTTCATGTATCCATGTTTCAATATATTTCCGGTATTCATCCTGCAATATTTCATAGCGGGCAATTTCATCATTCATAGCCTTTGTTGTACTCTTAATAACATCACAAAGAATTTCTGCATCACTAAAATAAGGTTCCTCTAAAAGATTACCAATGAGATACTTTTTATCCATCATTGAAAGTGCATCAAGAAGTTTTTTATAATATCTATAACGCAAATAATAATCAAACGCCAGCCAACCTACTGTTAAAAGAGTCACCGTAAATGCTATTAGGATAGTAGCATACGCATTAACATTATAGGCTTGTAACAAGATTGCCAAAAACACAAGAATACTACTCTGAAAAACGAGAAAAATAAATTTTTCTTTGAAATATTTCCACAGCTTCATAGAATATACCCCTGTCCGCGTTTCGTTTTGATAAAATCCACTGCTCCAATTTCTTCTAACTTTTTTCTCAGTCGGTTAACATTAACCGTCAAAGCATTATCATCTACAAATTCATTGGATTGCCAAAGTTCATCCATTAAATCGTCTCGGCTTATAATACTACCCTGATTTTTCATAAGAAGAGAAAGAATACGTAATTCATTTTTGGTAAGTTCGGCACTCTCAGTACCATGTGTGGCAACACTTTTTGCAAGATAGAGCACAAGATTTTTATATGCGAGAGTATCTGTATCACTTTTTTTATTCATCCGTTTGAGTATTGCATGGATTCTGGCAAGCAAAACCTGTGTATTATAGGGTTTGGTTACAAAATCGTCTGCGCCAAGATTCATACTCATAAGCTCGTCCATATCAGTATTTCGACTTGTTACTACAATAATTGGCACTTCGGATAATTTCCGTATTTCCCGGCAGATATGATATCCATCAAAGTAAGGTAGATTAATATCCAACAGAATCAGATCTGGCTTTGCAGCTACAACTTCAGATACAATATTCTTGAAATTATCACTGGTTTTACAGCAATAATCATAGTTTTCTAAAAAGGTGATAAGCTCACCCCTCAATTTGAGATCATCTTCAATAATAAACAGCAACAATGCTTTCACCTACCTTATCAACTACCATTCTAAAAATATTTTCCTTGATAGTGTATACAAAATTATTTTATCATATCTAAATAAAAACACAATAAAGAAGCTTTTATGCCTGCTCTTTTCTATTATTCTTCAATGAGATAAAAATGGAATTTAGAAGTAGACAAATAGGTTACCTATGTTTTTAAATATTATGCAAATTAAAGGGTATAATTTAAATATATAGTTAAAGAAACATGAGATTCGTTTTATACTGACATATATATGTCAAGCTAAGCAGTGAAATAAAAATGAAGCGGCTTAAAGTTTATTATAACCATACTTGCAAGTAACTAAATTAGGAGCAAAAAATATATATGAAAACCAATTTTTTTAGATTTGAAAATACTAATAAAGATTTACCCTTCTACAATGATAAACAAACTGTTTTTAAACCGTTACTAGGTTTCGTAATTATAATTATAATATATGGAAGTTTCTTTTGTACTGATGTTATTAAAGGTATTATTCCGTCATATTTAGGACCCTTTATAAATATACTTCTGCCATTGGTATTATTTATTCCTATAGTTAAATCAAGATGGACTGAAATTTCAGGGAAAATTCATAAAAAAGATCTATTAACTATATTTAAAGTTCTTGTAATTAATTTAATTATTACTGCAATAACATCAACTATATTGCATTATTTTTTCGAAGCCAGTTCAAATCCATTAGCAGGAATTTTGCATTCAAGTTCACTGCAGGAAAAATTTATAATTTATTTAAAAATAATTCCTATGCTTTTGGGCGAAGAATTAATTACGATAATACCATTTTTAATAGTGTTAGAATTTAGTTATAAACATTTAAATTTTTCTAGAAAAAAAGCAATTATTATTACTTGGGTTGTTACTTCTTTATTTTTTGGTGCTATTCATTTGCCAACATATAGTTGGAATATTGTTCAAGCGATTATAGGGATAGGAATTGCTAGAATCGTTCTTACTTTTGCATACATTAAAACAAAAAATATTTGGATTTCTTTCTTAGTTCATCTATTAAATGATTGGATTCTTTTTTTACCTATGTTATTTTAGGATAGGGAATGAAGTATCTCCTTGCATATATCTCTTAAGAAGGTTTCTCATTATCTTTAATAGTAATTCTAAAGTTCAAGAGAAGTTATGATGCAACTCATTTAGTATCAGCAAGCGTGTTAGTATTTAAAAATATGTCACTTTCTATGATTTGTGTAACTTTGTTTGGCTCTTCAAATATAGGACTATGTGCTGAATTTTTGAAGAGATAAAATCCTTTTACTGGTACTTCTAACTGCATTAAATATTCCTCTGATATTTTATAATTTACAGTGTAATCATATATACCCGAAAAAAAGTATGTAGGAACATCTAATGAGGTTACTTTATCTCTTAAATCGTCTTTCATTTTTAACTGGTTACTTTTATTAAGTAGCAGTTTGCCACGCCATAAATTTATTTTTTCGGTAAGCGTATATTCTCTGTTCTTTAAAGAAGCAAAGAATATTCCTGTCATAACCGACTTCATATTATGCGTTGTACCTATACCTGAGCGATGCATAAAATTATCTCTTATAGACTCGTATCCATCGGACGTATAGGGATTTTCTTTAAGTTTTTTTAAAGCTTTTTTATCACCGGTCTTTTTGTAATAATCCAACATATATTGATACGCACGTTTTTCAGACTCATCCTGATTGGCGATCTGCCCAACTGCTATGTAAGAATTATAAAGCTGAGGTGCCTTTTTTACGGCCTGTATGCCAAAATAAGTTCCCCACGAATGAGCCATAAGATAGATTTTATCCTGTCCAAAACGCCCTCTCAAATAGTTCGTTACCTGAATTGTATCATCGATATACTGGTCAACGGTTATAGTACTTTTATCAATATTACTGCTATAAGATAATCCAGCACCTCTTTGATCCCAATAAACCACAGTAAAATAGTCTTCCAAACCCGTGAAATAATCTTCCGTAAGAAAGTATTCCGGCATTCCTGGCCCCCCATGAACAAACAACAACACCGGATTTGAGATATTCTTACTTTTAATAATCATCCCCATATTAAAACCGTTAATTTCTATCATACATTTTTCTGCAATGCTGTTTTTTATTATCTTTCCGTTTTCGTCATAAAATTGTTTTATCTTACCCGGACTCATTATCACTAAAACTCCCAAGCAAAGAAGATTAATCGTCAGAACAGTACCAAGTATAATACAAATCACAATTTTAATTTCCTTCTTTAATCCAAATAATATCTTCAATCTTTCTTTCCCAGATTTTATCATAAAAACACCTTTCATCGTCGCAATAGCAGCTAATTTATGAACGCTTGCAGCAAGCGAAATTGTTGGGACAATTAAAGAGACTACTGTACCTGAATATAAACCAAAGATTATTTATTATTATAATTGTATATCTTTTCCCAATATTTCACAACTATAAAACGTTATATTCTCTCGGTGGAAAATTCTAATTCATTATCTTATTTGAAAAACGTTTTTTCTTGAATACAATTTTTTCTTTTTTGAATAAACTTTTTCATCAAAAAATATCGTGTTTTTTGTAGCAATTTGCGGTAAAATATATATAAGATTTTTAAAAGGAGTATTAATATGAACACAACAAAATGGATTATATTTTTAGTAATCTTAATCTTAGCCATTATAGGTTTTATATTCTACTTACATATCAGAAGAAAAAGAATGTATCAAATGTTTGAGCAAGTTTTTGAATCATCCAAACAAGTGCCTAAACAAAAGAAACATAGTTTTCTCCTTTTTATGTTTAAAGAAAGTATTATTTCTGTAAAAAATAAGAAAGCTAATCCTCAAAGCAGAATGAGTAACCCAAAATTCGTAGAATCACAACTCATACAAATGGAGAGTATTCTGAAAGATCCATCAAAAGTAACAGATAAAAATATGAAGCAAGCACTTCAACTCTATGATGCATACTTTAAATGGGAAAAATCAAAGTTTTAAATAAGAAATTAAAACCACGCTTCTAACGCGTGGTTTTCTATATACAAAAAGGTAAACACCTGCATTTCGTCATCAAAACTACATACTCAGCAGTAAAATCCAACCAGCAACTTTACATCTGGAGATGATTCTTTTCATGAGACGTTATCTGCTTCTTTAGTCGCTATTGCTTCTTCACAAGCAGTGTCACGGCTTCAATGTGCCTTGAAGCGGTGAAAAAGATGCCACCTAAAGCTGGTATCCCCTTGGTGGAAGCTTTAGGTGGCGAAAGTACATTCAAAAACGATTAACATTTTAAATAAAAAATTTAAACTGATTTTAATTTTACATATACAGTAATCTTTCCTGATGCTGTAGGCATACAAACATTTGGAATTGGGCCATCCTTAACATTAAATGCTACACCTTTTGCATTTTCAAATCTTTTAGTAATATAATAGATGCACAGAGGCATTGTTCATACAACAAGTAAGGTATTGATTGATTCATAAATTCTATGTGCAATATATGGATTGTTCATTGTGTACAAGTGTATTCCGTCAACTCCCTGAGCTATTAAATCAACTATTTGGTCAACTGCATAAGCAATTCCAGCATCTCTCATTGCTTCGGAATTATTTTCATATCTATCCATAATAGACAGAAATTTCTTTGGGAGGTTTACTCCGCAAAGGCTAACCATACGCTCAATCTGCTTTTTATTCACAACAGGCATAATGCCAGCTTCAATCGGAACATTTATACCTGCAATTGCGGCTCGTTCTCTAAAAGAATAAAAATAATCATTATCAAAAAATAACTGTGTTATCAGTTGGTTGGCGCCCGCGTCCACTTTTCTTTTTAGATTTCTAATATCTTCAATAATTGTCGGACATTCGATGTGACCCTCAGGATAACAAGCGCCTATTACATTAAAGTCCCCATTTTCTTTTATAAATGAAATTAAATCACTGGCATACTTGAAATCATTCATTGGTGTAAAGTTAGGATTTACATCTCCCCGTAATGCTAGTATGTTTTCTATTCCGCTACTTCTGAAATCATCCAGCATTTTAAGAACTTCATTTTTTGTAAGGTTGATACACGGAAGATGAGCGACACTTTCAATTCCATAAATGTTTTTGACAGCCGCTGCTATCTTTATCGTGTCGGTATTGCTTTCACTTCCTCCCGCACCATATGTCACACTTATAAAATCTGGGGTGAGGCATTTTAATGCGTCTACCGTATCATAAATTGTAGTTATAGAGTCTGTTCGTTTAGGAGGAAATATTTCAAATGACAAAACTCTTTTCCTTTTAAATAATTCAAACGTCTTCATACTGATAAACTTTCACCTTTCATTTTACTATTTATAATGGATTTTACCATAGCAATCACATCATAGAGTAATACTTGTTATATATGCTTTGACATAGAAAATAACTATAAAAAAATTGGTTTATAATTCTGTAAAAAGAAAATGTAATCCATTATATAACATTATGTTATTATTTTTCAATATTCAAAATTGCATTACACTGTACTATATAGAGCTGGACGTCCTTTTTAACTTTTCAATTACAGGCACCCTGTTGTTGAAAAGTGAGCATGCCTCTTCAAGCTTAAATCCAAAGCTGGGGAAAATATGGAGCATGTCTAAAAATTGTGCTGAATGGGAAGTGCGTGAATTTTAACAGGATTGATTTGTTTGATAATATGAACAGAGTAGGAGCTCATCTGGGCGCCTACTCTGTTTTTTTCACTATTTGTGATGACTTACAACTTAATTTAGTGATATCGATGTCGGTTTATTTCTTTTTAATCATCATAAGACCATCCTATAAACCACATTTCCGCATCTTTATTACCACCTTTACATGCTGTGATGTTGCTAGAATGATGTCAATACCTAGAATACATTTTTATATTACATTATGCACGTTCCAACAAACAAACACACTCCGTGTGCCGTGAAGTTGCAATAATGATGCCGTGAAAAGCTAGTGATGCCTTGGCGGAAATTCAAATTTATCACATAAAAAACTCAAGTATTAATGCTTGATTTTTTTTATGTGACTAATTCCAACGATTATATCCACGCAAGGAATTATTAAAAACGCATAAGTGGACGGAAATTCGTACAAATATGCGATTAAATTGGATTTAAATGGCGCCATTACATAGTATACTGAAATATCAACATATTTATATGGCAATATAAATAATAAAAATAAAAAAGTTAAGGCAAATGGCTTATTTTTAAACTTCTTTAACCATATAAATTCAAATGTAAGACTAAGAATTAGCATTATTATTATCGATAATATTAATGCTACTGTTTCGCCTCGTACTTTATAAACACAAAATACAATAGTAGATGTTATAAAAAATAATAAGCTATTCCAATTTTTATCACTCATTTTTACCCCTTTTTATTTAAAATTGTGAGCATGAAAACTTATGTTATTAATCCTACTTATCCTTTAGGTCTTTTTTCATATTTTATTTTCTCAGATTTGCAATAAAAACACCTATCATATAAACGAAACAATGTGAAAATATGTTTCATATTTTGCAAACAAATTAAAGAAGTGCATTTTATAAGGGCAAAAACCGTCCAGTTTATTGCCCCTTTAATTCAATCACATTCCCTGTGATCCCTCTATTAAATTATCTCTGCTCCAACAAACAAACCACTTCCGTATGCCGTGAACAGGCAATAATGATGACATAGGAAGCTGGTGGTTCCTTGGCGGCAAGGCTATCCAATATTAGGATTCTCATGCTTTCGACACGATAATATATCTTTTACATAAAAATTAAATCTTAATGTAGACATATTGAATCAATTATTACATGATTGTTCGTAAAAAAAATGTTATATGAAAACATAGGTTTAGTCCAGTCCATTACTGTATAAATACTAGGAATTTTGCAAATCAGAGCTTATTTATTTAATGGATCGACCCATCTGTTCAGCTTTTCTCAATAAATCAGTTTTCAGGATATCCTCTTTTT